>NZ_JAWJBV010000015.1:0-81500 GCF_046536015.1 Bacillus sp. SIMBA_154 | reverse complement strand
CAACTGATATATTTTATCAAAATAAGTAAAAACCCCACTTTCACTTCAAGTAAAGGTGGGGTTTGTCTACGGTCTGAAGGTTCCTCCATGGAGAGGAACCTTTTTTGATCTTTATGAGGCTGTTTGTTCTTTTCGAAAGGATGTAGCTTTTGAAACAGAGCGATAAATTTTAGGAGCCAGCATCGCAAGGACAATAGTCAAAGCGTAGTCTTTGACCATAAACCAGATCATGAAGAACCATGTGGTTTGATAAGAAATTGGTGCATTCAGCCAAACATTTAACGCGATGTACGTATAAGTTGTCCCGATCACATACATCACGGTCGTTCCAGCAATGGCTGCAATCAAAAAGCGGCCAAAGCCAGGGTGTTGTCTCTTTTCAAGAATGAAGCCGGCAAGCCAGGCAGCAGGAATGTACGATAACACAAAACCGCCGCTTTTGCCTAAAATGACACCAAGGCCCGCGGAGAACTGTGCGAATACAGGTGCGCCAGCAATCCCAACTAAGGCATAGACAATCATGGCTAATGCGCCAAGCCGTCTCCCTAGCAAAAGACCAGCAAGCACACAAAAAAACGGCTGCATGGTGAGTGGAATTCCGCCGACCTGTAAAAATGGTACGATCGATGTGATGTTGGCTCCTATGGCCATCAGTGCAGCAAACATTCCGACTAGCACAAAGTCAGCCGTTCTTGTCTTCTTTTGCATGATGTTTCCCCCTGTCTTATCTGTACAAATAGATTAAGGGGAAGAGGATTTTTTGTCAACCTGCTTTTACTTTAGGTTAACAATAAAACCCGCTCCTGAAAAGGGCGGGCTGGATATTAAGCTTCGGTCATAGAAGATGTATCAATGGCTTTACTGACAGGCACATAATCATAGCCAAGATCACGAGCAACGGCTTCATATGTGATATGTCCGTTCATCACATTGACGCCTTCTGCGATGGCATTGTTTTCTTTGATGGCTTTTGCAGCGCCTTTATTTGCAATTTGCAGCGCGTATGGAACGGTGACATTGGTTAAAGCAACAGTCGATGTTCGCGGTACCGCGCCTGGCATATTGGCGACAGCATAATGTAAAATGCCGTGTTTTTCATAAGTAGGCTGATCATGTGTTGTGATATGATCAACTGTTTCCACAATCCCGCCTTGGTCAATGGCTACATCGACAATGACGGAACCAGGCTTCATTTGTTTCACCATTTCTTCTGTCACAAGGGTCGGTGCTTTGGCACCTGGTATTAGAACGGCACAAATGAGCAGGTCTGCCTCACTGACTGAATCTGCAATGTTGACAGGGTTAGACATTAACGTTTTCATTTGATGACCAAACTGATCGTCCAGCTGACGTAATCGCTCCGCGTTTAAATCAATGAGTGTTACATCTGCGCCAAGTCCGACGGCCATTTTCGCTGCATTTGTTCCAACAACACCGCCGCCTATAATGGTGACCTTCCCTCTAGATACCCCTGGCACGCCTGCGAGCAAAATGCCTTTCCCGCCTTTTGGTTTTTCTAAAAATTGTGCACCGATTTGAGCGGCCATTCTGCCTGCCACTTCAGACATAGGGGTTAACAGGGGAAGTGATTTTCCGTCCGTTACCGTTTCATAAGCAATGGCTGTGACGCCTTTTTGTTTCAATGCTTCAGCCAAGGAGGGCTCTGCGGCAAGATGCAGGTACGTAAATAAGATGAGTCCTTCTCGGAAATATAGATATTCCTCAGGTAATGGTTCTTTTACCTTCATGATCATATCAGAAGATGCCCATACATCTTTCGCCTGATCAAGGATCTCTGCACCAACAGATACATAATCGTCATCAGTGAATCCGCTTCCAGAACCAGCGTTTGTTTCAATTAAAATCTGGTGTCCAGCTGAAAGCAATTGAGAAGCTGCTCCTGGTGTTAATGCCACTCGGTTTTCATTGTTCTTAATTTCTTTCGGAATGCCGATGATCATGTTTATTCCTCCTATGCTTATCTATTGATATTGTATGTCTAGTGTATCCTGAAAGTTTAGAAAATTCTTCGGTTGAAATAAAAAATAAAAAAACGCCTCTTTGTGAAATTTCACAAACGGACGTTTTTTAGCTTCATATCAAGATAAATGGTCATTTTCTCATTCATGTTTTTTAAATCAATTTCTGCAATGTCTGTAATCCGCTTTAGTCTGTAATTCAATGTGTTGATATGAATGTTTAATTGCTTTGCGGCGATATTGGCATTGCTGTCACAATCAATAAACCGTTCAAGGGTTTCGACTAGGTTGGAATGATGCCTTAGGTCGTAATCCTCCAGCTTCGATAAAGAGTAACTGGAATAAGACGAGCCCTTTCGCTTTTCAGCCAGCACATCTAAATATTGATAAATGCCGAGTTCAGAAAAACTGTTTAAACGTTCCGTTTCAACAGGAAAGCGTTCTTTTGTTTTCAATACAGCCAGTGCTTCTTTATAGGACGGCTGAATTTGAGAGATATGATCGTAAATTCCGCCAATGGCCGCCTGAACGTGATGGATATGATAACGGTCAGACAGCTGCTGCAGCATGCCGCTTGTGAATTGTTTAATATCTTGAAGCGGGTGCTCTGTTTTTGGTGAGACAAGAATAATGAATTCGTGAAAATCAACAGTCGTTAATAGTACCTGCACTTGCTGCGTTGTTTCAAGCAGATAGGACAGCTTTTTTTCCGTCGCCTCTGTGAGTTCATCACGGAGGCGAAAGATGATAATGGCATACGTGTCTGGACATCTCATGCCAAGTCTCAAAAATAGGTCAAGCATCTCATCCTTTTCATGAATATGACCTGTGAGCATCTTCCAAAAAAGCTCCTGATTGCGTTCTACTGTTTTCGTTTTTCGAATTTGTAAATTGAGTAATTTGTTTTTAACGGCATGGGCTGCCATTTTGAGAAGGTCCATTTCTTCTTCTGAAAAAGGCTGCGTGGATTCAATGGCCCAGATAAATCCGAGCACCTCTTTGTCCTTCCATATTGAAATGGCGACCCTGCTAGATAAACCTACTTCTGCAATTTGAGGTACACGAAGCGGTTCATCTGTTTTAAGTAGTGTAGGAATGATGCCGTCCTTCCAAAGCCGATTAATGACTTTTTCCGGTACACGGCGGGAGATAATGGTTGAAGTTCTGGCGGGATCAGTGAAATCATTGTGTGTGCTATATGCCAATAATCGATGATGAGTATCTTCTATAGTAATAGGGCAATTGAGCACATCACTAATTTGGTCTGCCACATCCTCTAAACGATCAAGACTATACTTAAATGGATCTGTCTTTTTTGTCATAAAAACCCCTGCTTTTTCGAATATTTCACGTACTTACATTATGAAGAGAATGAGGTACGTAAATCAATAAAAAAATGCCATAAACTTAAAAAAACAGAAAGCGATAGACCTGAGTGATTTGGTCATAAATGGATACCAAAAAGAAATAGTACAATAATAACGTAGTAAAAAATCAATAGGTGAAAAGATTCATCCGAGTGCGTGTGCACTTATTAAGAATATATGACCAAAAAAATGTTAAATACTAGATAAAAAGCGAAAAAACAGTAATTCTATAGACTCATTTTGTAAAATAAAAACAGATTTGTTTGACTGTGTATCATTTCTGTTTTTATAATAATAACGTCAAAAAATAAGTGGATTAGCCCATTATATGGCGGCTATGCACGGGAGGTAATGAGGAATATGTCAGGAATTATTCGCGTAACCCCAGAAGAACTAAGAGCGACCGCTAAGCAATATGGTGTTGAAAGTCAAGAAGTGTTAAACCAAGTTGATCGTCTCAATAGAATGATCTCTGATCTAAAAGGAATGTGGGAAGGTGCTTCTAGTGAAGCATTTGCTGATCAATATGAACAGCTAAAGCCTTCATTCATCAAAATGTCTGATCTATTAACAGATGTCAGCAATCAGCTTGATCAAACTGCAAATACACTTGAAAGCACTGACCAAGACATCGCAAGCCAAATCCGCGGCTAATCAAAGTGATTTCCTTTCTAAGTGTGAAAAGCAGAAAAAGCGCCGAGTCTGTCAATTGATGCCGGCGCTCTTTCTATTTTGTGAGGTGGAAATTTGTGTATATCGATATTACCATCGACTTAAAAAATTATGATGGCAGTGTGTTTGATTTGAGACTATCAAATTATTTACATATTAAGCAAGTCATCCATATCGCCTGGCAGGCAAAACAAATCTCACTTCCTAAGCGAGAAGGCGGATGGGTGCGTGTAGTCAATAAGAAAGCTGTGTTTTCAGGCGAATATAAGCTGTCAGACTGTGGGATCACTACAGGGGACAGGCTGGAAATACTATGAAAGGACTTTTGTAAATGGCAGATAAAAAGAGTTCCTATTTAGAAGAACAATTAGAAGCAGTCATGAAAAAAGAGGAAGGCACCTACACCTTCATTTTTCAAAGAGAGACGATTAAACTCTTAGACGGTTTAGAAGCGGCACCGATCAAAGACATCAATCCTTCATTTAAAAAAGAGATTCAATTAACTGAAGGTGAGGTCATGATCTCAATTGAACCGCCTCCTGCCTATCAGGAATTTCGTTTCATCCATGCCAAGGATGAAAAAAGCAAATGGATTTTTTCATACCAGCTTGTCGATGCAGTTTGCAAACACGACGTGAAGCGGCTGCATCCTATTGTTTCTCCTGAAAACATTGTTTTTCATCAAGGCTTAGCTCCTGCATTTTTGCATTACGGGGTCAAAGAAAGCATCCCGCCGTATGAAATCGATGAGCATCGTCTGTTAAAAGAGGTCAAAGCTGTCATTCTTCGAGTGGTTGACCATGAGTATCAGTTTCAGGAATATTTGGCTTATCATGATACGTTGAAATTATCTGAGCTGGCAAAGGAAATCAGTGAAACGCAGTCGCTGGAAGAATTGTCCGCCCTTATTCAGCAAAAGATCGAAGCGCTCGAAACGAAAGAAAAAACGCTATTAACCATTCCTAAAAAGAAATGGAAGATCGAACGATACATTGGACTGGGTCTCCTTGTCCTTTTGATTCCGGCATTGGTGTATACCATTTACACCTTCTTTTTCGCGATGCCGAAACAAGAAGCGTATGTCGAGGCAAACAAATATTATCTCAACAAACAGTACAGCCAAGTGGTGGATACGTTAGAAAAATATCCAGCTAATCAAATGCCAGTCTCTCTTCAATATGAACTGGCCATTTCGTATGTGCAAACGAACCAAGGCAGCCTGTTACTTGATCAGCACAAAAAAGAAATCACGGATACGTACACATTGCAGACAGATCCGCAATACTTCCTTTTCTGGATTCACATTGGACAAGGCAATAGCAAGGAAGCGCTAGATATTGCACGGGTACTTGGGGACGATCGATACATTTTCACTGCACTCGTCGCCTATCGCAATGAAATCCAAAATGATGATAATCTCTCTGCTGAAGAAAAACAAAAACAGTTAGATCCAATCATTAAGGAAATGGCGAAATATGAAGAAAAAGAAACAACGGAGACAAGCACCAATGACTCCTCAGGCGCGAGCCAAACAGATGAAACAGCTGAACAAAAAGAGCAGTCAAAAGCCGATCAGGAGAAAAAAGAGAAAGAATCTGATTCAAAAAAGAATCCCTCTCAGACAAAAAAAGATGAGAAAAAATAATTCTTTCGATACAACTGACAGTTGGTGCTGTCCCATGAGGAGGTGGAGCGTTTGAGTCTTCTTTGGGTTTTTTATGAGGAGGATTATCAAACCGTCCGTTTAGATGAGCAGTTCAATCGAGAAGCTGTGATTGGACCTGAAATAGAGCATACCGTGACAATCTCTTCACTTTCATTTGGTGAAGGAGCGATTCGTTTATCACCTAATGAATCGAATGATGGTTTTTCAATTTACCAGGGAGAGAAGAAGAAAGGAAAATTACTTCCACATGAGCCGTGTGAAATTGGATCACTCACACTCATTTTACTGGATGCACATCATGATCAACACATTTATTACCTAGGAAATAGAGTCGAGGTGTCTTTTTCAAATGAGGAGAAAGATGAGATCGATGTGTGGAAAGAACAAGCTCATGCTATGTTTCAAGATGCCAAGCAGTTCACTTTAGAAAAAATCGAAGGAACTTGGTATGTCATACCTCAGAATGAGACGATTTATGTGAACGGAAAGCAAATCCACGGACCAGAAAAGATTCATGCCGGTGATGAGCTGTTCTGGAACTTTCTGACGGTTACACTTAAAGATGATGATTTATTGCAAGTGACAGCATACGAACCATTTCAAACACGTTTAGAGAAAACAAGACCACCAAGCACAGAAACAAAACAAAAATACCCTTTATACAGACGAACACCACGTTTAATTTATGATCTGCCTGATGATCGGGTTTCATTTAGCTTTCCTTCGCAGGAGAGTGAAAATAGCAGCAGAGGGCTTTGGCTTGTTGTCCTCCCTCCGCTTGTAATGCTTATTGTCATGGGAATTGTCGCACTCATCCAGCCGCGCGGGATTTTTATTGTTGTGTCGATGGCGATGTTTATTATGACGTTAATTACATCGTCCGTTCAATACTTTAAAGAGAAGTCACAGCGCAAAAGACGAGAAGAGAAACGGCAGCGGGTATACTCACTTTACTTAGAAAATAAACGGAAAGAGCTGCAAGAGCTGTATGACCGTCAGCAATTTATCTTGACGTATCATTATCCATCATTTGAACAAATGAAATACTTGACGTCAGAAATCAGTGGGCGGATTTGGGAAAAGACGCTTATCAGTGATGACTTTTTGCAGCTGCGTCTTGGGACAGGTGCAGTTCCGTCAAGCTATGAATTATCGACGAGCGGCGGCGATATGGCCAATCGTGACATTGATGACTTAATGGAACAAACGCAGCACATGCAAAAAGTCTATCGTGAGGTGAAGGATGTACCGATTACATTCGGTCTTGCTGACGGCCCAACAGGCTTAATTGGAAAGCCTGCGATTGTGAAAAATGAGCTTCACCAGCTTGTCGGCCAGCTTGCTTTCTCGCACAGCTATCACGATTTGAGATTTGTCTTTATCTTTAATGAGCAGGAGTATGAGAATTGGGAATGGATGAAATGGCTGCCGCATTTCCAGCTGCCTCATACATACGGTAAAGGGTTTATTTACAACGAACAAACCCGCGATCAGCTTTTGTCCTCTATTTATGAAATTTTACGTGAGCGTGATTTAGAAGAAGAAAAAGAGAAAAAAATCTTTACGCCTCACTTTGTGTTCATCGTGACAAACCATGAACTCATTGCGGAACATGTCATTTTAGAATACTTAGAAGGCAGCCGGACAGACCTCGGCATCTCAATTATCTTTGCCGCAGAAACAAAGGAAAGCTTAGCTGAAAATATCTCAACGCTTGTCCGTTATATTAACGAAGAAGAAGGAGATATTCTCATTCAGCACAAAAAGGCAGTACGGATTCCATTTCGACTTGATGCACATCAGCGTTCGGACAATGAGCTGTTTGCCAGAACACTGAGAACGTTAGACCATCAAGTCGTAATGACCAACTCGATCCCAGAAACGGTCTCATTCCTTGATTTGTTTCATGCCAAACAGGTAGACGACATTGGCATTCGTGAAAAATGGCTGACATCTGAAACAGCAAAGTCATTATCTGTGCCAATCGGTTATAAAGGGAGAAACGATATTGTTGACCTGAACCTGCATGAAAAAGCACACGGCCCGCACGGCCTGTTGGCTGGAACAACGGGGTCAGGGAAAAGTGAATTTTTACAGACGTATATATTATCCTTGGCTGTACACTTTCACCCGCATGAAGTTGCCTTCCTGCTGATTGATTACAAAGGGGGCGGCATGGCGCAGCCGTTCCGAAATATTCCGCATTTACTTGGCACCATCACAAACATCGAAGGCAGCAAGAACTTTAGTGAAAGAGCGCTTGCGTCGATTAAAAGTGAACTGAAGAAAAGACAGCGGTTGTTTGATCAGTATCATGTGAACCACATCAATGATTATACGAAGCTCTATAAGGAGAAAAAGGCTGAACAGGCGATGCCTCATTTGTTCTTAATCTCTGATGAGTTTGCTGAATTAAAAAGTGAAGAGCCGGATTTTATCAGGGAGCTTGTGAGTGCCGCACGTATTGGCCGAAGCCTTGGTGTCCATCTCATTTTGGCCACACAAAAGCCAGGCGGGGTCATTGATGATCAAATTTGGAGTAACTCCCGCTTTAAGGTCGCACTAAAAGTGCAAGATGCGTCGGACAGTAAGGAAATTTTGAAAAATAGTGATGCCGCGTCGATTACTGTCACAGGCCGGGGATATTTACAAGTTGGGAACAATGAGATCTATGAGTTGTTCCAATCGGCTTGGAGCGGTGCACCATATATGGAAGATGGCTACGGATCAGAAGATGACATTGCCATTGTGACAGATACTGGGCTCATCCCATTATCAGGGGTAAGCACAGAGCCGGCAGTGAAAAAAGAGACAGTGACGGAAATTTCTGCTGTTGTGGATGAAATTGAACGTATGCAGCAAGAGCTTGGGATTGAGAAGCTTCCGAGTCCATGGCTTCCACCGCTTGAAGAGCGTATTCCAAAAACGCGTTATGCGTCGAGTGAAGAGCATGTCTTCCATTTTGCGCTTGTTGATGAGCCAGATCAGCAAAGCCAGCATCCGCTCTCTTATCAAATGATGGAAGACGGGAATATTGGAATCTTCGGTTCCTCTGGCTACGGCAAATCACTTGCTGCCACGACACTGCTTATGAGCTTTGCGGAGAGATATTCACCTGAAGAATGGCATGCGTATATTTATGACTTCGGAAACGGGACCTTGCTTCCGCTCGCCAAACTGCCGCACACGGCTGATTATTTCTTAATGGATCAAATGAGAAAAATTCAAAAGTCGATGAAGCGTCTGCGTGAAGAGGTTGAATACCGCAAGCGGTTATTCAGACAGCAAGAAATGAGTCATATCAAAATGTACAATGCTTTGAATGAGAAAAAGCTTCCGTTCATTTTTATCGTGATCGACAATTTTGACATTGTCAAAGACGAAATGCATGATCTCGAATCTGAATTTATCCAGCTGAGCCGTGATGGACAGTCATTGGGCATTTACTTCTTGATCACAGCGACTCGTGTAAACGCAGTGCGCCAATCACTAATGAACAACCTGAAAACAAAGATTGTTCATTACTTGATGGATCAAGGGGAGGCGTATTCGATTATTGGCAGACCGAAATTCAGCTTAGAGCCGATTCCGGGACGAGTCATTATCAACAAGGAAGAGCTTTACTTTGCACAAATGTTCCTGCCAGTTGAAGGAGAGAACGATCTCGAATTGTTTGAGCATCTGAAACAAGAGATTCAGCTTCTTCATGAGCGCTTTCAAGAGGCTGAAAAACCAAAGCCTGTTCCAATGCTGCCTGATAAGCTGACAGTTTGGGAGCTTGAGAGTCATTTAGATGGGCAAAAACAGCCTTACGACATTCCAGTAGGACTAGATGAAGAATCAGTGGCACCTGTTTACTTTGATTTGAAAAAGAATAAACACTGCCTCATTATCGGTCAAACGCAGCGCGGGAAAACAAATGTGACAAAACTGATGCTTGATCAGCTTTTAGAGGCAAAGCCTGAAAAGCTGGCCGTCTTTGATTCAATTGATCGGGGTCTTTCCCATTATGCAAAAGAAGAGAACATCGATTACCTTGAAACAAAGGATGATATCACCGAATGGGCAGAGGAAATGGACCGTTTATTCAAGGTGAGGGAAGAGATATATGTTGAAGCTGTTCGCCGGGGAGAGACCGATCAGTTGTCATTTCCTCAAGTTGTGCTTGTGATCGATGGCATCACACGTTTTCAGCAGACGATCGATCCGCGCTTGCAAGATCAATTGGCTGATTTCATGAAGTCATATGCACACCTAGGCTTTAGCCTGATTGCATCAGGAAATCATACCGAATTCAGTAAGGGCTATGATGCACTGACAAACGAAATCAAACAAGTTCGTCATGCTATGTTACTCATGAAAAAATCAGAGCAAAACATCATACCGCTTCCGTATGCAAGACAAGAACCAGACATTCAGCCAGGCTTCGGGTATTTGGTTGAAAACGGGAAAGAGAAGAAAATCCAGGTTCCTTTATGTGCGGTAGGAAGGAAGAGTGTTCAATGACAGAGCAGCAAAAAAGCTCCATCAAAATCGTATCCACCATGATATTGATTCTTATTTTACCGGTTTTATTTTTCCATCTCATTGGGGATGATCCGGCAAAACAGAAGAAGAATGCTACACGTAATATTGCTGTGGTCAATGAGGATATGGGAGCGAGCGAAAGTGAAAACACAGCTCGTTTCGGACAGGATGTGGTTGCAGCATTATCAGAGCGTCCTGATTATACATGGACCGTAGTCAATCGGAGTGCGGCGGAAAATGGACTGAAAAACAGGAAGTACGACGCTGTCCTCTATATTCCGTCTGATTTCTCTAAAAATGTGCTGAGCTATGATAAAGACCATCCTGAAAAGGCATCCATTCAATTTTCGATTCAAGATCAGCTCAATGCAGTCAATAAAGAAAAAGTGCAGAGAGAGCTAGAAAATGCGCAAAAGAAAATGAATGAACAGATGTCGACCTTATACTGGAGTTTTGTGTCACAGGAAATCGGCAATGTCAGAGAAGAGTTTGAGCATATTGTCGGCAAAGAAGTCGAATTCCAAAACACGATGTATAACTTCTATAAGCCAAATTCGAACAAACTGTCTGATGCCGTTCAGCAGCAGAAGAAACAAATAGAAGAATTAAAAAATGCGATGGCCGATTCACAAAAACAGTATAAAGACGGTTTGAGTACAACAGAAGAAGCAAAGAACCAGTTAAAGGACTTTGTGAAAGTAGTCGATCAATACCAGCAGTATCAAGACAAACAAAAGGACCTCTTGATCAAAGCGCAATCGACAAGCCAAAAACAAATCCAGCAAGGGCTCAAACAGCTCGCTGATATTCAAAACCAAAATGCCCGCAGCTTTAGTGATCAAATGGGCGGACTAAAAACAGACATGAATGGGGTACAAAGCCAGCTGAAAACAACTGACAGCGCCATTCAATCTGTTCAGAAATCGAGAGAAGACGCAATTCCTAAGCAATCAACGGGATTAACTAAACTTGTTCAGGAGTCTCAGGAAGAACTGATTAAAAAGTATGAAGCTCAATACTTGGAAGACTATAAAAATAAGATGACAGCCTTGCTGGCTAAGTTAGAGGTAAAAAGGGATAAGCTAATGGATGCGCCTGCACCACCAGCTGATCCTGGTGATGATGAGCCATCAGGTCAAGATAATGAGAATCCAGAAGAGATTGGCATTAATTTGGACGAGGAAATAACTGAACTTACCCAAATTTCAACAGAGATGAACGATTTGGCTGATCAATTAGCAGAGCAGGAGACGCCGCCTTCTACAGAAGCAGAAAACGCAACAGATGGTGATGATCCTGCTCAGCCAGATAACGGAACAGATGGGGATAATCCCACTCAGCCAGATGACGACAGTACGAATCAATCAAAAGATGAATTAAAAGCACTCTCCTTACGTTTGGAAGAAGTAAAAAAGAAGATTCAAGAAAAAGCCACTACTCATAATGACCAACTGAAGGACAAGGTGAGTCAGTTGAGTAAGGAGCTTGAGAGCCTCTCTAAAAAAGTAGAGAAGCTTGAAAAGAAGATTCAATGGTTAGAAGATCGATATAATGAAATCTCGAATGAAATCAAAAATCAGGAATCTTCTATCTTAAATAAGGTGAAGGAGCTGAAACGTAGAAACTCGCCGATTGGAAACACCTTTATTGAGGAAATTTTCGATAAAGAATTCAATACAAAAACAACAAGCACCAAAAAGTTAATGGAGTATTCCAATCAACTCTCACAGCTAGAGATGATGCTCGGTAATGTCTATCAACCATCAAATAACTCATCCTTAGTCGACACCAAACCAGATGAAATCCAGTCCATCATTTCCATCAAAAAAGAAGAAACAGAGAACTGGGACACATTAAATAAACAGATGCTGACGTCAAACGATGATGTGTCTACTTTTATTGATGAGATGCAGAAGTTTTCAGATGGCTATGCAGAATATATTTCGACGCAGCAGGCAAGCATGGAACAGGAATTAAACACAATTTCTGAAAGTGCGGACAATGTTGCGGAGCAAATGGCTGATCAAGGAGATGCAGTGTATACGGCAGACCTTGCAGGCAGTTCAATTGTCGTCAGTGCGCAGGATTCAATCGGTCAGGAAGTGCTTCGTCTTTCTGAAAATATGAGTTCGTTAACCGACCGCCAAAAAGGGGTGGCAGATTATACGAACAACATTGAAGAGAGTGTGACAACGGTTCAAGAAAAGGCGGATACGCTGAATGAAAACTGGAGTAAGAATGTAGATTCAACGAAGCTGGTTCAGCATGATTTAAATGGTATTTTAGGAAACACATTAAGCGATCAAGGCAATAGCAACTATGTATATAACCACTTAGCCAACCCGCTGAAAATTAGCGGGGATGTGCCGGAAGAAAAAACGCAGACTGTACCGCCAGTGGTCATTTTGGTCATTGTGATGATCAGCAGTTTATTGATTGGCTTTTTCAGCTCGTATTATGCGGCGGCTCCGATGCTGGTCAAAGGTGCACTGTTTGGCATTTTGAACCTTTTAGTTGGACTCATGATCAGCTTGTTTGGACTTAATATCTACAAACTCGCAGATGATCAAGCGATTCAATGGTCGATTTTCACGATTTTGCTGTTGGTGACTTGTTCAGCCTTTATTCGCACGGCTTTCCTTTTCGGATCTATTGCCGGATGGATGGCAGCAACGGCGCTTATTTTCTTCTTTGTCGCACCGTTAATTGATTTGGTGATGCCGAATTTCCACTTTACAAATCCGGTGACAGACGTGTATATGTCGATCCAATACGGGAATGGGGACAATTTTGGAATGGGCATCGCAGGGTTAGTGATTGTAACTGTCCTCTTAATGGCCATACCACTTGTGACAAAGCTATGGAAAGATAAGACAGAGGAACGTGATGTGACACATGAGGCTTAATCTGTTCGTGAAAGGGATGGCACTTAGTGTCATATCCCTTTTTCTCCTCATCCCTGCTGCTTTCGCTGCTGGTGAAGATACGGATACAAATGTCAAGCCGAATGAATATCAGGAAAAGGAACTCAATATTAATTCGAGTATATTGCGGGATCAAACCAAATACGAACAAAGCAAAACAACGAAAAAAGTCAAAACAGATATTCATTTTGCTGAACCGCCTAAAACGTCGGGTGGGCATCTTTCGCCACAGCTATTCAGTGACCTGAAAGAGAATCCGCCTAAAACACCAGCTCGTATGATGAAAGAGATGAACATCTCTTTTAGCGATTCGGCTGTATCAGCACCTTCTGTCGATGATCATGAGAAGCAGACATCGGCGCTGCTTCCTATCATCTTTGGGTTCTTGATTGCCGCTGGTATCATCGTGATGATCATCCTGATTCCAAAGGTGAATGTAAAAGCTGAAAAGAAATAGCCTGTCTCTTTTAAAAGGGGCAGGCTTTTCTTTATGCAGATTGCTTGATGTCATGCCGATTCACTACGTAAAATAGTGTTATCAAGGGAGGAGATTGTCATTCGAATTTCAATCGTTACAGGAGGATCAAAAGGATTTGGCCTAGCACTTGTGAACCGGCTGCTTTCACGTGGGGATCATGTGTACACTGCGGCAAGAAGTGTGTCGCCAAATTCCCATCCAAAACTTACACATACACAGGTCGACCTGACAGATGAGGCAGCAGCTGCCAAATGGCTTCAAGATATTCTGTCCCCGCAAACACTGGCAGACGCTGATGACATCTTATTCGTCAATAATGCAGGAATGGTGACCCCTATCAAACGCGTTGGGCAAGGCGGACGGGAAGCGCTTCATCAGCATTATACGTTGAACCTTGTCATTCCTGTTTTGCTGAGTCATGTATTTGCCGACCAGATTCAATCATTCAAAGGGAAGAAAACGATCGTTCATCTTTCTTCTGGAGCTGCTAAAAACCCATATAAAGGATGGAGTGCGTATTGCAGCTCAAAGGCGGGACTTGATATGTTTATGAGGACTTTACATGAGGAACAGCAAGACGAGGCGCATCCTATTATTACGTTTTCCTTTTCACCCGGGACGATCGATACAGATATGCAGGGCGAGATTCGGAAGTCATCAAAAAAGGACTTTGAACAAATTGAACGTTTTCAGCAATTATATGAAACAGGCACGCTGAAGAGTCCGGATGAAGTCGCAGGTATCTTGCTCGACCTTTTATCGGAGAATCCAGCTGGCGGATGCGTATACGATGCACGTGAGTATGTGAAAAAGCAGTCATAACGACTGTTCAGCGTGAAGACAAACCCTCGCATTCGGTGTCAGTCCTGCGCGCTGGTGCTCGTCCTTTCTGGACTTCAAGGGTTTTCATATCACGCTGAAAAGAAGACAAAGGGCTAAAAGCAGTCATAACGACTGCTTTTTCTTATGGTACAAGCAAGAACGGCTGGTTTCGCATAAGCTAATCTTAAGACTCACAGGAATTGTGACAGAACATTTGAGTTTCTTTTCAGAATATGTTAGGATGCTAAAAATATAGATAAGGAGGGGTTTCCATGAGAAAGGTTACATTAATGGATGTTTATACCCATCCAGTCGCTCAAAAATATTTAAATCGTTCAGGAAAAGCCCATGCGATTGCTTGTGCTTATCACGCATTCAAGCTGGCGATGCAGGCAGGAATTAACCCAGATCTTGCTGTGAAAGCAGCGCTCTTGCATGACATCGGTCACTATGAATGGTATACAGCCGGTGGAGAATGGGATTACGAGACATATAGACGGAATGATATTCATGCCATTAAAGGAGCAGAGCGGGCCCACAAACTGCTCATACGTCTCGGTGAGGAACCAAAAGCAGCCAAAGATATTGCGCTGGCGATTCTGCTTCATACGGATTCTTATTTGCCAGAGGGCGACCTGCACAAGGACACACTCCAGAAAATTGTGAAGAAAGCAGATGAAATGGATGAAGAGCCTGGCGGACACCATCATTACAGACAAATAGACGAATCACTTGCACTGAAAAAAATTACAGATTTGGATCAGAAGGTGCAGCAGGCACTTCAGCCCATGAAACGCTCTGTTTAGTATGGAATGTCTCCATGAATATTTCCATGCTGGTCGACATACAATGTGCGAATAACGGTACGGTTAAACGCAGATGTTCCTGAAGTCGTGAGTCCCGTGTAATGAACCGTGACGGAATAAGCACCTTCTTTTTTCAATTGAACGGCTGATGAAGAGCTCGTTTTAAGTGGATGATCCTTTTGAGCATCCTTAAAGTAAACGGTCTCTACTGTTTTGCTTAACCGTTTGATCAGACGGCTCGAATGTGTTGATGCATCCCCTGATTTCGCTGCAACAATTTTGATTTCTTCATTTAATGGTGAATCAAAGGATACAAGCAGCAAATAAGGAGCTTTTTTTCCTGAATTCGATCGAATTGTCCATTTTCCAGGAACGGGTTTATTGATCTGCACATGGTGTGAATATGCGCCTTCATATGGGAAAGATGCTTCCGATGTCTTAAGGTTTGTTAAGACGTCTCCATTTGGGGCGACGATTTCCGGCTGTGCTTCCTGTCTTTCATTTAACCACTGAATCGATAAGCCATTCGTTCCTTCCTCTACATAGAACGCTTCTGTTTTATCCTTTTCACTTTCACCGCCTTTTACGTAAACATCTGTATTCACCTCAGCAGAGACTGGCTCTTGTTTCGGGTTATCTTCTTTTTCAGCATTTGAGATACTTGCTAGCAGCTGATGTTGGAACACTGGGAACATGCTTGTGCCGTTTTTGATCGAATAGTGGTCCCATTTTCCCGTTAAAATATTATTTGCATACGATAATCTTGTGCTGCTTACCGTGACAGCGCCATCGTTTGCACCAAAGCTCTTTAAATACAATCCGCCTAAATAAAGCACGCCGCCAAATGTTCCCCATTCTGAACCAGAATAGGTGACATATTTATTGGGAAACGTCTCTAATCGGTCGGTTTCACTTCGAAAAGCCGCCATAAGACCCGTTTGCAGAGAATAAAGTGCGTCGCTTTTTTGTCCAAGAATTTGCGCGAGCCAGCTCCCGCCCTTGCTATAGGCTAAATCCGCAAGCGGCGTTCCGTAATGAGGAGAGCCGAGTGTGATGACCTTATCTACATATGGATGGGCATTGTAATACACGAGTGCGGACTGTGCATCCACCCCGCCTTTACTATGACCGATCACAATGAGTTTTCTACCGAAAAAATCATAGATTTCTTTTAGCTTTTCCGCTAATAGTTTGCCATTTCTTTTCATGTCCTGATCTGGATGCAAATCTATGAATGCGCTCTCGTATCCATTCAGAACAGCTTGTTTTGCCATATCGTTTCGACCGAACCAAGTGGAGGAAGAGCTATTAATGCCATGAACAAAGACAAGAGGGGGTTTTGACTCTTCTTTTTGAACTGGCTCTTCGCCTTTAAACCACTTTCCTGGTGTACCAGGTTCATCTCCAATTGTGCCTGCATACGCATAACTTGCAGAGGATAGAAAGAGCATGACAGCAACGATACAGATTAATTTTTTCAAGATAATTCACCTCTTCAAATGATTTAAATTGTTGGCAGCACCAATCTATTATACTTCTAAAAAATGCAAAAAAATATAATTTGTAAAAATATGGTATTAACGTTGTAGGTTTGCCGAGTGACATTCACATGGGTCATTGCATACGCTGTGGGTAAATACACAAGTAAAGGGGCAGGTAGGATGGCACAACAGGGAAGTCCACAGCTTGTTTCATTAGTCGATCCATATGTTTATCAAACATTGCAGAAAGTGGTCGGTATGAGATTGATTGTTCAAACAGTGAAAGATACTGTGCGTGGAAAATTGAAGGAAGTCATGCCGGATCATATTGTGATTGAGGCGGGGACAAAGTCAGTTTTTTATGTGCGGATCCAGCAAATCGTGTCGGTGATGCCTGATCACAGTGAAAGAGTGTAACAAGCAGACGCCTAGGTGTCTGCTTTTTTCATGCTTACAGAATGTATATCTACAAACAGCGCATGATATACCAATTGTTCTTTTTTTTTCAAAAAATGTGGTTCTAAAACAAGAAGCAGTTGACAGAAGGTGGGTTGAATAGTAGTTTTTTAATAAGATCAATACGTAACAGGAGGAGCATCTTTGTTAAAATCTAAAGTTCATTTTTGGACATTCCAAATACTACTTGTTTTACTCATTGTATATGTATCAACAAAGGTTTCGTTTTTATTTCAGCCGATTATTTTATTTGCATCCACCTTGTTTGTGCCCATCTTGCTGGCAGGCATTCTCTTTTTCATTTTTAATCCAATTGTGCGGTTCTTGTCCAAGAAGATTCCTAGGACACTCGCCATCCTGATCATTTATCTCCTGTTCATTGGACTCATCACATTCATTGTCAATGCTGTCGGACCAGTCATTGTTATGCAGTTGGGCGGACTTGTCAAAAGCTTCCCTGGATATGTGACGGATATGCAGAAATTTATCAACAACTTCTCGCATTCTAAAACATTTACTTGGATGATGAACCAAGATTATGTGTCTGTCTCAAAGTTTGAACAGACGATCGTTTCGACATTAAAAGATTTACCGGAAAATATTGCTTCAAGCATGTCTGCAGTGTTTGGCGTCATTGCAAATATTGCCCTTGCCGTGATCACGGTTCCGTTTATTTTATTTTACATGCTGAAAGACGGGCATAAGTTTCCGGACAAGCTCGTTCAATTCTTGCCAATGCCTTACCGCAAGGAAGGGCTGAAAATCTTCAAAGAATTAAACGACACGCTTGCTGCTTACATACAGGGGCAAATTGTTGTCTGTTTATTTGTCGGAGTTGCTTGTTTTATCGGATACTTATTAATTGGTGTGAAATATGCGCTCATTCTCGGCATTATCATTGCGATTACAAACGTGATTCCGTATCTTGGACCATATCTTGGCGCGGCACCAGCTGTGCTCATTGCCTTTCTTGATTCGCCTGGAAAAGCGGTTGTGACAGTAATTGTCATTCTTGTCGTCCAGCAAATCGATGGAAACGTGATTTCTCCGTTGATCATTGGGAAACGTCTTAATACACATCCATTGACCATTATCCTGCTATTAATTGGGGCAGGAAGCTTTGGCGGAATACTAGGTATGATCTTTGCGGTGCCTGTGTATGCGCTGCTCAAAGCCATCACATTGAATATTGTGAGATTGGTTCAACTGCGCCAGCGTTCTCGAAAAGAACAGCATTTAAACGTCTAGGACAGATGCACAAATTCCCCCTTTTGCATAAGATGATTTACATAAGCAGATAGGGGGAGATTCTGTTGCCTGCAATCGTTGGACCTATTCATATCGAGTCGTTAGGAGGAAACGGTGCGGCTACTTTCGGTGATGTTCTGGCCATTGCACCTTTGGCCGTAGACCACTCTACTGGCGGGGCGGGAGCCTTTAATTCAGGCGATTATATGTCCCTCACAAGTGATCCAAATGCCACCATGCTGTGGGACTTTACACTGTTTGGCCAGCCTCAATCATTTAATGCATAGAAGACAGCTGATGATAAGACGTATCAGCTGTCTTTTTTATGTTGGATATACACGTATTTTTGCGCTGGGCATATGATGAGGGTAGTAAAGGTGGTGAAAAGATGCCAGCAATTGTTGGACCAATTCATATTGATCGTGTGAGTGGAAACGGAGCAGCACATTTCGGTGATATTTTTGCCATTTCTCCAAAAAGTGTCGATCACTCCGCCGGAGGCTCAGGGACTTATAATGCGGGGGACTTTGCTCAATTCTACAACAGTCCAAACGTCACATTTGTCTGGGATTCAGACCTGATTAGTCAGCAAAAAAGCTTTAATGCGTAGCCAGCTTTGGAAGGGATTCCTTTTCAGAAGCTGTCTTTTTTTATGGTACAATGGATATGGATGTAAGGAGAAAAAGAGGTGTGAAAAAAGTCAAATGAAAATAAGAAAAGCGCACATCACAAGGGGGCAATTAAAGACCTACAATGTATATTTACATGAAAATAAAAAAGAATATAAAACACTTGTCGCCGTACCTGATATTGAATGGAGTATTTCCATTGCGTATGAGGACGAAAAAGCGCAGCTTGAACAATCACTTGAACAATCCTTAATGGAAAGAGTAGAAACAGACGAAGCCCGTGAGCTCGCACTAAAGATTGTGCACTGGGTCACAGAAATGTAAATTCAGTAAACAGGAGTGAAAACAGCGATGAAAGAAGAATCCGTAGACTTTTATTTGCAGCAAGGGATATTTGGACATGCTGAAACAAAACCCGATGAACGAAGAATGTTTCTCGGTTCATTAAGGGAACGAGCGCTTCTCGCCCTGACAAAGGGACAGGTATTAAGAAATAAACCGTATCAAGAGGTAGAACAAGTATTAAAGGCCAATCGACAAGCCACTGTTCTTTTAAATGGTGAATTGTCTTATGCTTCTTATTCTCAATATGTCAAAATGGCAAATGCCGCTGGATGCTCTTTTAAAGTGGTGAATCATCACGAAGCACACTCGCCTTTTGGCCTTGTCATAGAGGTGCCAAGTGCGATCAATCAAGAGCACATCTATATAGAAGATGAGCTGTTTCAAAACGCTTTTTCTCGTGAATCTGTTGAATAGGTTTCCCTAGTGAAATGAATAGGCTATAATGATTCAAAAGAGCATATGGGAGAGATGCGGATGGGCAAAGCATTGATTTGTATTGATTATACAGTTGATTTTGTTGCAGACGATGGAAAACTGACATGCGGAAAGCCTGGACAGGCGATTGAACCTAAGATCACAGAGATCACTTCTTCGTTTATTGATGAAGGACACTTTGTCGTCTTTGCGGTCGATCATCATGAAGAAGAGGACCCTTATCATCCAGAAACAAAGTTATTTCCGCCCCATAATATCCGCGGGACTGAGGGAATTGAACTTTATGGCAAACTAAGTTCACTATTTCACACGTCAAAACATTTAAAGCATGTCTACTATATGGAAAAAACAAGATACTCTGCTTTTGCAGGCACTCAATTAGAAATGAAACTGCGCGAGCGCGGCATCACTGAACTTCATTTAGCCGGAGTGTGTACAGATATTTGTGTACTTCATACAGCTGTGGATGCGTACAATAAAGGCTTTGAGCTTGTGATTCATCAGAATGCCGTGGCGAGTTTTAATGAAGCGGGGCACGAGTGGGCACTTTCTCACTTTGAGCAGACGCTTGGTGCGAAAGTGGTTAAGTAAGGGAAGGAGAATGGAAGTTGGAGCATCGGTTTATTGACGACAGTTTATCACTACATACAGATCTTTATCAAATTAACATGGCAGAAACGTATTGGAGAGACGGCATTCATGAAAAGAAGGCAGTCTTTGAACTCTTCTTTAGAAAGCTTCCATTTGACAATGGCTTCGCTGTATTTGCTGGTTTAGAGAAAGCGATTGAATATTTATCGGACTTCTCCTTCACCGAAAGCGATCTTGCGTATTTAAAAGATGAACTCGGTTATAAAAGCGATTTCATTGAATACTTAAGCGAGTTGTCCTTTACAGGTACACTTCATTCAATGCGAGAAGGCGAAATTGTCTTTGCGAATGAACCAATTATGCGCATCGAAGCAACGCTAGTTGAAGCGCAGCTCATCGAAACGGCACTGCTCAATATTGTGAATTTCCAGACGCTGATCGCAACAAAGGCGGCTCGGATTAAAGGAATCATTGAAGATGAGACAGCATTAGAATTCGGAACAAGACGTGCGCATGAAATGGATGCAGCCATGTGGGGAGCAAGAGCGGCATTGATCGGCGGATTCCAGGCTACAAGTAATGTTCGTGCAGGGAAACGCTTCAATATCCCAGTATCAGGAACACATGCCCACGCGCTTGTACAAGCCTATCGCGACGAGTATACAGCATTTAAAAAATACGCTGAAACACATACAGACTGTGTCTTTTTAGTCGATACGTATGATACCGTCAGATCTGGCATTCCGAATGCGATTAAGGTTGCGAAAGAATTCGGAGACAAAATCAACTTCATCGGTGTCAGACTTGATAGCGGAGACCTTGCATACTTGTCTAAAAAAGCTAGAACGATGCTGGATGAAGCAGGATTTCATGACGCAAAAATCATTGCATCAAGCGATCTTGATGAACACACCATCATGAATTTAAAAGCACAGGGCGCAAAAATTGATGTGTGGGGTGTTGGGACAAAACTTATTACAGCATTTGATCAGCCAGCCCTCGGTGCTGTGTATAAGCTTGTGTCGATTGAAGAGAATGGCAAGATGAATGACACCATCAAAATTTCATCCAACCCAGAGAAAGT
The DNA here is from genome assembly GCF_046536015.1 of Bacillus sp. SIMBA_154. Lineage (NCBI taxonomy): Bacteria > Bacillati > Bacillota > Bacilli > Caryophanales > Bacillaceae > Bacillus > Bacillus sp. SIMBA_154. The sequence continues at coordinate 59,990 of NZ_JAWJBV010000015.1, read as the reverse complement.
GACAACACCAGGCCGTAAACGTGTGTATCGCATTATCAATCAATTGAATCATCACTCGGAGGGCGACTACATTGCTCTTGAAGAGGAAGATGTTCAAAGTGAAGATAAGCTGAAAATGTTCCATCCTGTGCATACATTTATCAGCAAATTTGTGACAAACTTTGTGGCAAAGGATCTTCACGTCCCAATCTTCGAACAAGGAAAACTTGTGTATGATAATCCGGATATTCAAACGATTCAAGCCTATGTGCAGGACAGTCTCGGACTCTTCTGGGAGGAGTACAAACGAATCAGCAAACCAGAAGAATATCCAGTCGATTTGAGTCAAAAATGCTGGGATAATAAGATGCAATTTATCCATGATGTAAAAAATAAAATCAAAAAAGAGCTTTATGAAAGCTAAGTGTGGAAGAAAAGGAGATCATCAAGCCAGATGGTCTCTTTTTTTTATTTTGACCTGTTCAAAATGAACCATTCGGGCAATCATTTGGTATACTGAAAGCACATCTTGTTTGTCATTTCATAAAGGAGGATTGGAGCAGTTGAGGGTGTTTGTTGCGAGACAGCCTATTTTTAATAGAAAAGAACAAGTCGTATCATATGAGCTGCTTTATAGAGATAGTGAAACCAATACATATAGCGCTGAAGATGGTGATCAAGCGACAACGGACCTCATTATTAACAGTTTTTTAAACATTGGCATCGAAACACTTACAGAAGGAAAACGATGCTACATTAATTTCACCGAAAGCTTGCTTTCGTCTGATCTGCTCACCTATTTTGATCCGCATCAGCTTGTGATCGAGATATTAGAAAATGTACCGATTACCCAAGCACTTATTATGAGATGTAAGCAATTAAAAAAATGGGGATATACGATTGCACTCGATGATTTCTTTCTTAATGGAACACATTTTAGTGATAAGTTGCTTAACGAACTCCTCTATTGCATTGATATTTTAAAAATAGATTTTGTGAAGACAACATCGGAAGAGCGAAGAGATATTCTGAATACATATAAAAAGTATCGACTTCGATTCCTTGCAGAAAAGGTGGAAACGCGAAAAGAATATGAAGAAGCGCTAAAAGCTGGCTTTCATCTGTTTCAAGGGTATTTCTTTAGTGAGCCGCACGTGATATCAGGACGAGCATTATCGACTAGCTTCCATGCGTACCACCAGCTTTTAAATGAGCTCAGCAAGGAACAACCGAATATCCAGACAGTGACACATTTTATTGAGAGTGACCTTTCGCTATCATACCAATTATTAAAAATGCTGAATTCTGGCGGCATGAGACGTCTTTATCAAATTAAGAGTATCCGGCAGGCGATTATCTTGCTTGGTTTTAATGAAATTCGGCGCTGGATCTTTATTCTTTCTTTTAAAGAACTGAATGTCCAAGCGAACTCAAGCCAAAAAGAAATTATCAAAATGTCATTCATTCGTGCGAAAACGTGTGAACTCATTGCCAATCATACTGAACGAGAGCATCCAGCCTCTTATATGCTGACAGGCATGTTTTCACTCATTGATACGCTTGTCAGGGCAGACATTACAGAACTTGTGAAAGAGCTGCCGCTTTCTGATGAAGTTGGCGAGGCACTACTTGGCTATGAAAATGATTATTCTTTTGTGTTAGACGTTGCCAAACGTATTGAACGAAATGAATGGGATGATGAGATGCTGGATGGGAATCTCCCTAAACAAGAAGCCTACGGCTGTTATATAGAAGCCATTGAATGGTGTCATAAAATGTTTGAATCTTAAGCGTATAGATAAACCCTCGCATTCGCCTGCGGTCTGCGCTCCGGTGCTCATCCTTCCTAGACTTCAAGGGTTTTCAAATCACGCTAAAAAGAAGCCGCTCACGTCAGAGCGGCTTTTCTTAGTTATCCCCACTGTAAAAGCAGAAAAAGCCTGCTCGAAGTCATAGACAAGTAGATGCGAATGCCTTCTGGACTAAAGCGGATATCAATATTGCTTTTCACACCGATTTGCTTCAGCATTCGGATGACACTTGTCGTATCAGAGCGTTCAGCAGCCTCCATCATTCGCTGAGCAAATGAAAGCGAGCTGGAAATCTGCTGTGTAATGAGTGAAGCATCAGCAACAAGACGGGCTGATTCCTTTGCTGCTCGTTGAAACGAGTGTGCATCAACTGGAGGAAAAGTCATAGGCGTGCGCGGGTATGCGCTACTCATTGCGGGAACCTGCAAAGTAGGATAAGGAACATAGTAAAACACATGGTCACCTCTTCTCACATTGAAGTGAAATTGGACGGATATCTGTTCTAAATGTATGTAGAAAATCAGAATAAAGAATCAAAATGATCTTTCTATCTTTGGAAATTCATCATAAAAATAGGTACTTTTGCGGTCAATTTCGGTGAATGTCACAAAAAAATTGCGGTGTCCACAGTAGAGTCTGTCGTCTGACCTATGACACGTAAAACCGAGGAAATGAAAGGGATCGTACGTTCGGTTGTGAGAGAAGTGTGACGAATGATGCCTATTCTTGTCGCAAAAATGACGCAACTCCTTTGAAATTGAGATAAAAGTATGATTTGAAAAGTCAGAAAATGATGAAAAAAGACCTATTGAATTTTGCGGTATCACGCACACGTTTTGTGCATACTTTTCGGTGAAAAAATACTCAATAGCATTTACACTGTTAGTAACAGATCAAATACTTATGACCCAATCACCATACACAAATACATTGATCTTCCAAAAAAGGAGAGTGGAATCGATGGAAAAGTATGAAATCGAAGAACTTAAACAATTATTGTGGAAACTTGAAAACGAAATTAGAGAAACAACGGCTTCTCTTCATAACATTAACAAAAGCATTGATCAATACGACAAATATGAATATGTGAAAATTTCTTAAAGACTTGATAATCATCAAGTCTTTTTTTTATCCAAATACATACAAAAAAAGGATATATTATTATATAATTGTTAAATAGTGATGTCAGTGGACATTTGCTTATGTCTTTTTAGTAAAATAAGAGGCGAGAGGGTGAGGTACAAGACCGAGTATGCTAAACTATCTAGAGAATACAAAAATCAAGCAGAATATGTCTGATTTTATTCAACATGCAGTCAGGCAGAATGATTTACAAAAGCTGCTTCATGAATTTACAGATATAAAGAATGAATTTCCTTTTGGGCAATTGGCTTATCAGCATTATGAGGCATTTGGCGGAAAAGACAAGCAAGCGATTACAAAACTGGCAGCAGGGATTGAACTTCTCATATTATCAGCCGATATATTAGATGATATTGAAGATCAGGACAATGATTCGTATCCTTGGATGAACGTTAACCAAGGGGTGGCCATCAATGCTTCTACGTATTTGTACACATTAAGCATTCAATTCATCACATCAATATGTGAAAATAATTCTCAACTAATAGAGAAACTGTTTCACCTCATAAAGATGTCAATGGAAGGGCAACATGAGGATTTGCGTCATATGCATGGAACTGAAGAAGAGTGTTTAGAGGTTTTAAGGAAAAAATCAGGCTCATTAACAGCTCTTTCGAGTGTGCTAGGTGTTTATTTAGCGACAAGAGAAATCAATTCAATTGTCGAGTCTTATTCGATATATTATGGTGTTGCTGAACAGATCAGTAACGATTTTTTTGCGGTATTTTCGAAAAAAAATGGAGATTTGCAAAAAAAACAAACATTGGCATTCAGTTATTTAAAAAGGCGTTTTAACGATGCCAGTCATGAGCTTTTTGAATACTTTTCTGGTCGACTAGATGAGTCAGAGCAAGAACCTTTTCAACTGAAGCAGAAATTACTTGAGGCTGGTTTGACTCAGTACATGGTATCCATGAGAGAGATTATGCTGTTAAAAATGAGGCAAGGAATCGAACAACTTGATTTACCTAAAAAAAAGAAGGAACAATTATATGAATTTATGACAAAGGAGGAGGGCAATGATTGAACATTCAAAATATCATTGCATATTTAATAAAAAATCCTAGTGTTGTGAATGAATTGGACTTAGGGAATGCAAGTTTAATTCATACAGATGAGCAAACAATGAAAGCAATCATTCAAGGATTAAAAAAAGGGCAAATGTCTGCAGAATATATATGGTACTATAAATGATACTATTCATTCTAAAGTGATTTAAAAGTTCTCCAGTTAAGGATGTTTTATACATGAAGTTAACTTATACGAAACTATCTGTTTTTTTGGTTTTTCTGTCTTTTTTATTTGTGATCTATGTTTCATATATTTATGTATTTGATATTTTTAATGGAGCACGTGTAGCGGAGAACAAGAACGGTCAAGCAGAGGTTGTCGAAGTTGAATATCTTTCTTTAGCCTACACATCAGGATTAGAAGAAGGAGATATTATACTTAAGATCAATGGTGAATCTGCCCTCAACAAAGATCATATGATCAATGGTGAGCTTAGAAATGTGCAAAGAATTGATATTCAAAGAGGCAATCAAATCATCACACTGAAAAATAAGACATTGATTGGTCAAGAAAGTTTATTTGTTTACTTAACTCCTCTTATACTTTATTCAATTTGTTTGTTTTGTATCTTCTTTATCATTAGAATTAACAAAGAAGCCCAACGAAAATCAGCATTTCTTTTAGTTTTATTCTTATTAACTATTTGTATCGGGTATCTTAGTGCAGGTACTTCAGGAATTGGCGATAGATTTAGCCATTATGTGATCGTATTTTGTTTATCCAGTGTATTTATCTTTTATATTCATTTCATTTATCAATATTTCAAAGAATTTGATCTGCATATAACGACTCAAAAAACGATACGCTTTTTATATAGTCTTCCAGTAATGAATCTGGTGATAGAGGCTTTTGTTCCTATTGATTCGGTGATAGCCAGATATATGCCAAGTTTAAATCTTGTATTCTTTTTCGCTTCTATAATCATTTCATTCAAAGTTATTATCAATGGAATGCGGAAATATAAAGAGACAGAGCAGGGATCTGTTTTAAAGTTTTTTGTCATGATTAATATAATAGCATTCTTTCCATTTATATTGTTATTTGCAATCCCTTATGTTTTGTTTCGTATTTATGTGATAGATCCATTTTTCTTGACTTCTTTTGTCCTACTCATTCCTTTTTCACTCGTGTATCAATTCATGACGAACAAACTTTATAATATGGACTTTTTGATTAGCAGACTTAGGTACTATGGCTTTCTAGCAATCACACCGACCATTTTTGTTGTAGTCACATTTTACATTCTGCAGAAACCAGAAGATCTGAAGTACACACTGAAGCTCGCACTAATCACCTATACACTCATGCTTGCTGTCTTCTATTTCAAAGAAATCCTAGATTTCCGCTTTCGTCTGAAGCGTTTTTCAGAGAAGCATAATTATCAGGACAGCATATTTAAATTTACGCAGCTCATTCGTGAGGCCTCGTCACTAAATCAAGTGCTGTATCATTTGAAATACACCATTTTAGAAGTGCTTGTTGTGAATAAAGCCTTTGTGCTTGAGGTCAAGGCTGATGGACAAATTGATGAAATTGATGAGTCGACAGATGACAGCAACCTATGGAAAGAGTATGTGGATCAATTTCAAGATGTTTTAGGTGAAGTAGGGAAAATTATTGAGCTTGATAAAGGGTTTATGATGAAAATTGGCGAGCGGGGCGGTCACTCGTTTGTGATTTGCTGTTTATCAAATTTACAGACACCGAAGCTGACTCGTGATGAGATTTCTTGGCTGAAAACATTGGCATTTTACACAAGTGTCAGCTTAGAAAATGTCGTCAAGATCGAAGAATTGATGGAGCATCTTGAAGATTTGAAACAGCGTGAAGCCAATCCCGCGTGGCTGAAAAAGATCATGTTTGCGATGGAAGAAAAGCAGCGCTCCGATTTAGCGAGGGATCTACATGATTCCGTGCTGCAGGATTTGATTTCGCTGAAAAGGCAGTCAGAAATGTTTTTAACGAATTTCCAAAACGACCAATGCCCAACGTCTATTGAACATTCGCTCATTTCATGGAATGAACAAATGTCTAAGGTCATTCAAACCACGAGAGAGACATGTCATGAGCTTCGGCCGCAGTTGCTTTATGATTTAGGTTTAGTGAAGGCGATATCGAAGCTGATTTCTCAAATTCAAGAGGAAGCACCGTTTCATATTAGGCTGAATACGACACGCTTTGATAAAGAGCTGGACATTGATATTGACTCCCAGCTCAATATTTACCGGATTGTTCAGGAGCTGTTATCCAATGCGTTGAAGCACTCCAAAGCCAATCAAGTGTTAGTGATGCTCATTTGTATTAAAGATCAGGTTGTTCTTCACTACGAGGACGATGGAGTAGGATTTGATGCAAGCCAGCTTGATCAGCACACAAAAAGCATGGGCCTATCGGGAATAAGAGAACGTGTCAAGGCGTTAAATGGAAAGCTTCAAATTCACACAGCCCCCGAAAAAGGGCTCAAAGTGAAAATTGAAATGGAATTGTAACGATTTATTAAGGATTAAGACTTGGCATCTGCCAAGTCTTTTATATAAAATGGAAGTGAGTGATTTAAAGGGAGGAAGACATGAAGAAGATATTGGTCATTGATGATCATCCGGCTGTCATGGAAGGGACAAAAAGCATATTAGAATCAGATCAGCAGCTATCAGTCGATTGTTTAAGTCCTGATGCAGAAGCCGCCTTTTTAAAGACGCATGACTTTTCCATCTATGATGTGATTTTGATGGATTTAAATCTCGGGGATATCAATGGAATGGACATTGCGAAACAAATTCTAGAAACAAACCAACAAGTGAAAATTATCATTTATACCGGGTATGAAGTAGATGATTATTTTGAAGAGGCCATTCGGGCTGGATTGCATGGTGCAATTAGTAAAACAGAGACAAAAGACAAAATTATTGAATACATACACCGCACATTGCAAGGAGAAGTTGTCATTCAGCTATCCTATTTAAAGAAATTAATTTCACAGCAGCAAGAAAAGCCAGAACAAGCGCAGCAGACCGATCACGAGCTGTTAACAGAGCGAGAGTGTCTAATCCTCAGAGAAGTGGAAAAAGGGTACACGAACCAAGAGATTGCCGATGTGCTTCATTTGAGCAAACGCTCGATTGAATACAGCTTGACCTCCATCTTTAATAAGCTGAATGTTGGATCTCGAACAGAAGCGGTGTTAATTGCAAAATCTGAAAGTGTGCTGTAAACGAATGAAGGGAGAGGGCCTTGATGGATGTGAGTGGATCAAATACACTACTTGAGGCACTGGGGATTGAGATTGTCGAGTGCAATGAGTCACGATGCATTGCGACAATGCCGGTTGATCACCGAACAAAACAGCCATTTGGCTTACTGCACGGAGGGGCATCTGCTGCTCTAGCAGAAACGGTGGCGAGCTTGGGGGCTGCTGCTCATTTAGACTTAACTCAGCAGGTTTGCTCAGGTATTGAAATCAATGCCAATCATTTAAAATCTGTACGTGATGGAGTGGTGACAGCGACTGCTGTTCCTGTACATGTAGGGCGTCGTACAATGGTATTTCAAATCGATATAAAAGATGATCGAGATCGGCACATCTGTACGTCAAGATGCACACTTGGTGTCATTGATCGCATATAAAAAGCTCCCGGTGCAGCGGAAGCTTTTTTTAATCTCGATAAGATTGATATTTGAACGTGGAACTGGATGCACCTACTTTTTTTATCATTTGAATGTCAATCAATGCAAAACGATGACTATCTTGGACTGCTGTTACACTAGACATTTTAAGGAGATATGAATGATATTGATGTCTCGTTAGAAAAAAATGAAGGGCCTAACATGTTAGGTCCTTCATTTTTTCGGTCATCCATAAAAGGAATCACAGGTCTATTATAAATAAGAATCTTCTTTCCGCTTAATCACAAAGTTACGAAAACCGCCATAATCATCTTGTACACTGCGTTTGTCCATCTTGACTCCAGTATTGTAGGCGGCTCTTCCGATCAAATGAGCGCCGACTGGTGCTGTCAGGAAGATAAAAACAATCCCAAGCAGGATTTTCGCAGAGATAATGCCTGCAAGAAACCACTCGTGAAAGAACACACCAACTAAAATGAGGACAACGCCAAGTGTCGATGCTTTTGATGCAGCATGCATACGTGTGTAAACATCTGGTAAGCGAAGTAAACCAATAGCTGAGATGAGACACAGGATCGCGCCAAGCAGGATAAAAAAGATCACAATGGCTTTAGCGATGACGATCATTTTCAATCACTTCCCCTTTCTCAAGGAATTTAGAAAAAGCGACAGTGCCAATAAAAGCAAGGATACCGAGCAGTAAAATAATTTCAAAGAACGTGGTCGTCTTCAGTAATATTGAAACAATGGCTGTCATTCCAATTAAATTGATTCCCACCGCATCAAGTGCACTCACACGGTCAGGAATTGAAGGCCCTTTGATGACCCTGATGACAAAAAGCAGGGTAGATAGCGCGAGAATGCCAAGTGAAATTTGTAATATGAGTTCCATTATTTACTGCTCACCTCCTGAATGGCTTTTTCAAATGATACACGGATGTCATGAATGGCTTTTTCAGCATCTTCAATATCCATCGCATGAATGTATAGAATCGAACGATCATCCGAAATATCAATGACCAGTGTACCTGGCGTCAATGTAATCATATTAGCAAGTATGGTGATTTCCCAATCCGTTTTTAAGTCTGTACGAAAGGCGAAGATACCAGGCTTGATCTTAAGCTTTGGAGATAACACTGTCTTTAGTACACTCAAATTGGCAAGAAGCAGCTCCCTGATAAATATGATGAAGAGCTTGAAAATCGCATAAAGGGCATAGCCATAAAAACGCTGCGGGAAGAATCGCCGCAGTATAAAAATGGTGACCATCCCTAGTACAAAGCCTGATACAAAGCCTGAGGCTGTGTATGTATCATTCATAAACATCCAGGTAAAGGCGAGGAGAGCGTTTAATAATATTTGAAAGGCCATGTTTATCTACTCCTTCAGCACAGCTTGAATATATTTTTCTGGTGTTGAAAGCATTTCCGCAGCTTGATTGATATAAGGGGCAATGAATTCTGTCCCTAATCCAATCGCAAGCGATAAGAGGACAAGCAGTACTCCAGGGTACACCATTCCTTTAATCGATGGTTTTTTTCTTGGCAGATCCTGTTCTTCTCCCCAAAATGCGAGCATGAAAATCCTCATAATCGAATAAAGGACAAGAAGACTGGACAGTAAGACAAGGATAGAAAATGTCATGTGTCCAGCAGAAAATCCACCTTCAACAATTTTTAGCTTGCCAACAAATCCACTAAGCGGCGGAATACCTGCAAGGGATAAAGCCGATATGAAGAACATCCAGCCGAGGAGAGGCTGGGATTGAATCAGCCCGCCCATTTTTTTCAGATTATTGGTACCAGCATACACAAACAGTGCACCTGCCAGCATAAATAATGCGCCTTTGATCACCATATCGTGAATGAGATAATAAATGGCGCCTTGGAGTGATGCAGGTGTATTGGCTGCAATTCCAAACAAAATGACCCCAACAGCTGTGACAATGTTATAAATCACGATCTTTTGCACATCAGAATAGGCGATAGACCCAATGACACCGAATATGACCGTTAGTGCGGCAAGCCAAGCCATGAGTGTATGTGTAAACCCTGTATCATGTATAAACATTAACGTAAAGACTCTGGCAATCGCATATAAGCCGACCTTTGTCAGCAGTGCGCCAAACAAAGCCGAAATCGCTGCCGGCGGTGCATGATACGATCCTGGCAGCCAGAAATAAAGCGGGAAGACTCCAGCTTTTAAGCCAAATACAATCAGGAACAGAATGGAAATGACAGTAATTAACCCTGTTTGCCCCGATTCAGCTATTTTTACACTTAAATCAGCCATATTCAGTGTACCAGTGACTGCATATAAACAAGCCACACCGACAATAAATAATGCCGACGAGATGATATTAAATACAATATATTTCAATGATTCACGAAGCTGAGGCTTTGATCCGCCTAACACAATGAGCATGTAAGATGCCATTAGCAGTAATTCAAAGAACACAAACAGGTTGAAAATATCTCCCGTTAAAAAGGCACCGCTGACGCCAGCTAACAAGAACTGCACGCCAGAGTAATAGAACAGCCGCTCTCTTTCTTTACCAATTGTTCGAAAGGAGAAGAGAACTGTGACAAGTCCAACAATGGAAGCGGTCAGCACAAGGAGTGCAGCAAACTGGTCGGCAACAAGGGCAATCCCAAATGGGGCTTTCCAGCCGCCCAAATAAAGTGTTTGGATGCCGCTTGTGAAAATCGTTTGGACCAAATAGAGATTACAGATAATGGCTGAAAGAGAGGCGAAGACACTAAAGCCTCTCGACAGCATGATGTTCTTATTCATAAAAATCAATAGTGTCGCGGCTAGTAATGGAATTAAAATAGGCAGGATCACGAGATTATTCATGCTGATCATTTCCTCTCATTTGATCCATGTCATCTGTTCGAAGCTCTTGAAAGGCACGGAAGGCCATGACGAGCAAAAAGGATGTCACACCAAAAGCAATGACAATGGCTGTTAAAATTAATGCTTGTGGCAATGGATCTACATAGGATGTGAGCCCCTCTTTTAAAATAGGAGGTGCTCCTTTTTTCAAGCCGCCCATTGTTAATAGAAGCAAATGGACGCCGTGACTCAAAACGGCAGTACCGACGATGACCCGCAGAAGGCTTTTTGAAAGCAATAAATAGGTCGCCGCCATAAAAATAATTCCGACGATAATAGACATTAGAAATTCCATTATTCCTTCTCTCCAATCGTTTGAATAATGGTCATGGTGACACCAACAACAACTAAATACACACCGATATCAAACAGTACGGCCGTTGCCAGTTCTGTTTTTCCAAGAAACGGTAATTGGAAATAACCAAAAGTATGGGATAGAAAAGGTGCACCGAATAGAAATGATCCCATTCCTGTCAGGATCGCAACGAGCAGCCCCGTCGCTGCAACATAAATAAAGTTAAACGGCAGAATGCGTCTCACTGTTTTCAGGTCATAGGCTAAGAGCAGAAGGACGACAGCCCCAGCACTCATCAGGCCGCCAATGAACCCCCCGCCAGGATTGTTATGCCCCGCAAGAAATAGGTGAAGTGAGAAAAGCAAGATGATGAATGCTGTGATTTTTGTTGTGACTTGTAAGAGCATATCATTCGTATCAATCTTTCTCATCGCCGCACGCCTCTCTTCCGTTTTCCTTGAGCTTTTAATAACCCATAGATACCGAGTGCCGCAATGGCGAGCACGGTAATTTCAAAGAGTGTATCAAAGCCCCTGAAATCTACAAGAATGACATTGACAATGTTGTCGCCGCCAGCAAGCTTGTAGCTATTTTCAATAAAGTAGGATGAAATGGTGTCAAGTGACTGCTGACTTGTTGAAGCGAAAGCAAGACAGGTGACAACAACTCCAACGCCTAATGAAATGATCAAATTGGTCAATTTGAACCTTCTCGTTTTTTGCTTCAAGCTCAGCTGTGGCAGATGATAGAAGCAAAGTAAAAACAGCGCGACAGAAATCGTTTCAATAATCAGCTGTGTGAGCGCAAGGTCAGGTGCTCTGAAAATCACGAAGAATAATGACAGCGTGTATCCCATGACACCTAGCCCAATAATGGCCGTTAAGCGAGACCGGGCAAACACAGTCGTGAGGGTCGCCGCCACCATGACAAGAGAAAGAATGGCTTCGTACGTACCGATCGGGGCTGCTTGCTCCGTTTGAAATGAGAAGGCTTGCTGATAGAACATCACGCTACCAAGCACGATTATTATGAAACCAAACACATAGACAAGGTAGTCACGAAGGAAACCTGTCATGTAGCTGTTTGTCAGGCGATATGAGCCTTTTTCTAAGCCTGTCAGCGAACGATCATATAAAGAGTTAAATGACCATTTTTCTTTAAATATGTTGTACATTGGCCGCCATTTTGACAACGTCAAATAACCGATAATCCCTAGAGCAATAACACCTATTGTCATATAAAGCTCTGGCTGGAATCCATGCCACGCTCCAATTTTCACGACAAAACGTTTTCCTGGTTCAATCGCTTCAGGAATAATCGAAGCAATAGCAGGTTCAATGACAGAATAAGCTAGAATATTTGGGAAAAAGAAAAAGGTGACCACAAGTGCAGCAAGAATAATTGGCGGGATGAGCATACCAATCGGTGCCTCATGCGGCTTTTTCTCCAATTGATCTAAATGAAGACGACCTCTAAATGTTTTAAAGAGGAGCATCATACTGTAAATGAACGTAAACACACTTGCGAGCCAAGCGATGGCTGGGAAGATCGCACCCCATGTGGAAACATCGGTAAAGCTGATTTCAGAGATCCGTATCATGCTTGTGAAAAATAGCTCTTTACTTAAGAAACCATTAAATGGCGGAAGTCCAGACATTGAGAATGTACCGATTAACGTAATCGTAAAAGTAATAGGCATGATGGTCATTAATCCGCCTAATTTACGAATGTCACGAGTGCCCGTTTCGTGATCAATAATGCCCGCTGCCATAAAGAGACTGCCTTTAAACGTGGCATGGTTGATTAAATGAAAAATAGCGGCCAGAACGGCTGCACCGAAAAAGGCAGGATTGTTTTCATGAATCGCAGCTGCACCTACTCCAAGCATGAGCATAATCATGCCAAGCTGACTAACGGTAGAAAAGGCCAGAATGGCTTTCAAATCGTTTTGCCGGACGGCATGGAATGATCCCCAGAATAATGTGACAAGTCCGACGATAGAAATGGTCCAGAACCACACTTCTGAAATAGCAAAGATTGGACTGAAGCGGGCAACAAGATAAATGCCGGCTTTCACCATAGTAGCAGAGTGCAGATAACTGCTCACAGGGGTTGGTGCTTCCATTGCATCAGGCAGCCAAATATAAAATGGGAACTGCGCTGATTTCGTAAAGGCACCTAGTAAGATCAGGATCATGGCAGGGATAAAATAAGGCGATGCCATAATGAGCTGAAGCTGATTGACTGCTTCACGAATACTGAATGAATCAGTGATCAGGTAGATAAGGATAAAGCCGCCAAGCATAGCTAATCCGCCAAAAACAGTAATAATCAGTGATTTGGTTGCTCCGTAACGAGAGCGTTCCCGCTTATACCAATACCCAATCAAAAGGAAGGAAGAGATACTCGTTAGCTCCCAAAATAAATAAAGAACCACCATGTTGTCAGATAGAACGACCCCAAGCATAGCGGTCATAAACATTAACAAATACGTATAGAAAGAGCCAAGCTGCTCTTTTTCCTTTGATAAGTAGAAAATACTGTACAAGACGACAAGTGCGCCAATACCTGTAATCAATAGCGCAAATAACAAACTAAGACCGTCTACATATACAGTGAAATTCATTCCAAGAGAAGGAATCCATTCGGCCTGTGAGAACAACGTTCGCCCATTTGATGTGATTGTGATCATTTGGACAAAATAGATAAATAAAAGAATAGGCAGGATAAGAACAAACCACCCCGTATGTATTCGCCTTACGTATTTAAAAAGAAAGGGCACAACAAACGCAAGCAAAAAAGGTGATAGGATGGCGAAGTGAATAAGCTGCAAGAAAATAAACCTCCTTCGATCAATATAAATTCACGTTCTAAAGAACTGGTAAATAAAATTATAGCGTAAATACAGAGATAGTGCATTGGTTTGAACTGATTTACAGCCAACTGCATTTGTTTTGAGTTCTTTTGACCACAAAAAATATTTTATCAAAAATGAAACTCGTTGTATATTGTTTTGTATTTCGTACATGCTTTTCTTAAAGGGGCTGATTACATGAAACTAAAAGCGGGCATCAGCTTAAGCATATTCTGCACGATTTTAGGAGGAGCATTCTTAATAGAACGAAATGATCAAAAAAGGTGGCAGTCAGAAAGTGAATGGCCGATGTTTTCAGAGCATCTTCTCTATATGACCTATCAAGAAGCAAGACAATATCCATTCCAGCCGAGAGAATATATACGAGTGGTCTCTGCTGAGGAATAAAGTCGTATAGGAGAAAAGAAATATAAAAAAGCATGTGCCCTTCATGAGGGCTCATGCTTTTAGTGTTGGATGGATTAAGTAAACATTCTAAGTAAGATCGTTGCGCAAATAACAGTTGCTGCTCCGCCAAGACGTGTAGATACTTGTGCGAAAGGCATAAGCCCCATTCTTCCAGAAGCTGAAAGGATCGCAACGTCACCAGTACCGCCTAGTCCACTGTGGCAGCCAGTCACAATCGCAGATTCTACTGGATACATGTTCATTAATTTCCCAACGAAGTAACCAGAACCAACCATTGCAAGTACAACAGCGATACATACGCATACAAATGGAATAGAGATCACAGTTGCTACATCATCAAGCGGAATGTACAGAATACCAAGACCAACCATAAGAGGCCATGTGAAGCTTCTTGAAACAAACTTGTAGAACTGCTGTGAGCCATTTTGAAGATGCTGAGGCATCACATTTAAGTATTTGATTAATGCTGCAAGAACAATCATTAAGATTGGACCTGGAATATGAACAAAGCTTTCTAACAAACCACCAAAGATGAAGGTTGTACAAGCAACGAGTACACCTGCACCCATTAAACCGAAATCAACTTTTGCGTCCATATCTGGCTGCTCGAAAATTTCGTTTGCTTCTTTCGATTTTACAAGACGACCATTCCCGTTAAGTTCAGGGCGTTTTTCACCAAGCTTCTTCATTGCGCCAGCACAGATAATGGCAATGACATTCCCAATAACAGCAGCGGGAATTAATTGAGAAATTAATGACTCTGCTGATACACCAATAATTTGTGAATAAGCAATAGATAATGGCAAAATCCCTTCTCCAACACCACCGGCAATAATCGGTACAATGATAAAGAAGAACGAATGATGCGGTGTGTAACCAACTAAAAGACCAACAAGAATTCCGGCACTCACAGCTGCAATTGTACCTGCAACAAGAGGAACAAACATACGAATAAGGCCTTGTACTAAAACCGTTCGCTGCATCCCAAGAATACTACCTACTACAAGAGCAGAAATATAGAAGTAAAGGAAGTTAGACGTTTTCATAAGAGACGTAACCGCTTCCAACGAGTTCGGATTCAGAACATTAAAAAAGACCAGGAACGATGGTACGAATAAAGAAAGAATCGCTGGTCCACCAATATCTTTTAAGATTGGAATACGTTGTCCTACATCTCCAAGGAAAATCCCTAAAATCATAATAACAGCGAAACCACCAAGCATATTTGCTGGAATTTTATTAAAATAAGCGGCAGTTAAAATAATCGCTGCAAGTACTAAATACACAGGAAGATCAATAACACCAATTTTCCAAGACATGATCTTTCGGAAAACGCTTTTATTATTGTCAGAATCATTTGTAATCGATTTCAATTGTTGTGCATTAGCCACATAAACACCCCCAAATGCTATTTGACTCAATTGTAGAAGATTCAATGACACTCTTCTATTTATTAAACTAAATTAAGTGTAATAAAAGTAAAATAAACAGGGGGTTTTATCGTTTTTATCATACAAAAATCCCCTGAAGATAGTTTGTCCTTCAGGGGATTGATCATACATCGTATTTATCGTTTTCCTTTTAAATAAGGTGTGCCAAGTGCTTTCGGTGCATCTGCACGTCCGATGAAGCCAGTAAGTGCTAGGATCGTAAGCACATATGGGGCAATGAGCATGTACACGTTCGGTATATCTTGAAACAGCGGTAAGAGAGAGCCAATGATGCTTAAACTTTGTGCAAATCCAAAGAATAAAGCAGCGCCCATTGCGCCAAATGGATGCCATTTACCGAATACAAGCGCAGCTAAAGCGATGAATCCTTGACCAGTAATGGTCGCGTGTGAGAAATCAAGCGCGATGGTTGAAGCATAAACAGCTCCGCCAAGACCGCCAAACAGACCACTAATGAAGACGCCAATATAGCGCATCCGGTACACTTTGATCCCCATTGTATCAGCAGCCATTGGATGCTCACCGACTGCACGGAGACGAAGACCAAACGGCATTTTAAATAAAACGAACCAAGCAACAACCGCAAGAACTAATGCAAGTATGGATGTATAATAGACATCTTTAAAGAAGATATCACCAATAATCGGAATATCACTTAAAAGGGGAATATCTCCTTTATAAAAAGGCTCTGTAATTTTATCAGTTTGTGCTTTCCCGTAAATAAGTTTCACGACAAACAGTGTAGCGCCAAGCGCAAGCATGTTAATGGCAACACCACTAACCGTTTGATCTGCTCTAAACGTAATGGTCGCAACAGCGTGAATAAGTGAGAACAATCCGCCAATGACCATTCCGACGAGAAGCCCAAGCCACGGGGTCAAGGCCCCAAACGTATCAGCAAAAAATAGGTTAAAGATAATACTGGAAAATGCTCCGACGACCATCAAACCTTCAAGACCGATATTGACAACACCTGATCTTTCTGAAAAGACGCCTCCAAGAGCGGTTAAAATAAGTGGTGCAGCATAAACAAGTGTAGCTGGGACGATGATTTCAAGAATTTGCAGAAATCCCACTTATTTTCCCCCCTTTTTCTTCATTTGTTGAATGACAAGACGGATAATATAGCTTGAGGCGACGAAAAGAATAATGATCGCAATGACAATATCAACGACCTCAGTCGGTACGCCAGATTCAAGCGGCATATTTAAAGCACCGACCTTCAATCCACCAAGTAATAGTGCAGCAAGAACGACACCAATGGCTGTATTTCCACCTAATAAGGCAACAGCGATTCCGTCGAAACCGACGCCTGTAAACGAGCCTTTAATAGAGGCATATTCAAATGTGCCAAGACCTTCCATTGCGCCTGCAAGCCCTGCAAAAGCACCTGAAATGAGCATCGCATAAATGATATTGCGGCGAACGTTCATGCCGGCATAATGTGATGCCTGCTGGTTCATCCCGACAGCCCGTAATTCAAAGCCTTTAGAGGTTTTTTGAATAATGACCCACATCACGACTGCCGCAATAATGGCAACAAAAATGCCGTTATGCATTCGTGAGAAATCGGTTATTTGCTCAAAAAATCCAGAGCGAAGCGAGGCAGTGGCATCAATTTTTTCTGTTTTATCTTTATTGTTTGTTAAGACATTTGAGATCAAATAGTTCGTCACATGAAGGGCAATGTAGTTCATCATGATGGTGACAATGACTTCATGGACATAAAAACGTGCCTTTAAAAATCCAGGAATAAAGCCCCATAATGCACCTGCGGCAGCAGCCGTGATGAGTGCGAGAGGCAGGTGGATATAGGCAGGTGCATGGACGGTTGTTCCGACCCATACAGCAGCTACCCAGCCAATGAGCATTTGACCTTCTACCCCGATATTAAAGAGGCCTGTCCGAAATGCAAAGGCAACAGCAAGTCCTGATAAAATATAAGGTGTCACTTGTCTGATGGTTTCTCCCATATAATATGTTTCACCGAAGACGCCATTCCAAAGGGCGCCATAGCCTTCGATGACACTATAGCCGCTTGCAAGCATAATAATGGCCCCAACGAAAAGACCAAGTACAATGGCTATCAGCGGAATCAGCAGATTTGTTAAGCGATTAGACATTTGCTTCTTTCCCCACTTCCTGTTGCGTACTTCCAGCCATTAATAGACCAAGCTCCTGCTCTGTTGTTTCTTTTGGATCAACAATGGCAATCATGCTGCCTTCGAAAATCACAGCAATCTTATCACTGACATTGATAATTTCATCAAGCTCAAATGAGATGAGGAGGACGGCTTTGCCTGTGTCCCTTTGCTCAATGAGGCGCTTATGAACAAATTCAATCGCACCAACATCAAGTCCACGTGTCGGCTGAGCGGCAATTAATAAATCAGGATTTCGGTCAACTTCACGGCCGATAATGGCTTTTTGCTGGTTACCGCCTGACAGGGCGCGTGCTTCTGTATATTCACTCGGTGTCCGTACGTCATATTCAGTTATGATTCGTTTTGCTTTTTGATAAATGTTTTTCATATTCATCAAGCCAAATTTCGAGTAAGGGCGCTGATAATATGTTTGTAAGGAAATATTTTCTCCTATTGAAAAATCGAGCACAAGTCCGTGCTTATGACGGTCTTGAGGAATATGTCCAATACCAGATTCGGTGACCTTACGAGGCGGGAGGTTTTGAATGGCTTTCCCGTTTAGCATGATCGTGCCGGATTCTGATTTTTTTAGACCTGTAATGGCTTCAATTAATTCAGATTGACCATTGCCATCTACCCCAGCAATTCCTACAATTTCGCCAGCCTTCACTGAGAGGTTCAGTTGTTTGACTGCTTCGATTCCTCGTGCGTCTTTTACTGTCAGATCTTGAATTTGAAGCACTTCCTCAGCAGGAGAGGCTGCTTTTTTGTCTGTTTTAAATGAAACTTCCCTGCCGACCATTAAGCTTGCAAGCTCGTCTTTATTGGTGCTTTCCACATCAAGTGTACGAATGCCCTGGCCTTTTCGAATAATGGTGACGCGATGACAGGCATCCATAATTTCTTTCAGCTTGTGGGTAATTAAAATAATGGATTTGCCTTCATTGATTAAATTTTTCATAATTTGTATGAGTTCTTTTATTTCTTGAGGTGTTAAGACGGCTGTTGGTTCGTCGAAGATCAAAATGTCAGCGCCGCGGTAAAGTGTCTTTAAGATTTCTGCACGCTGCTGCATTCCGACAGAGATGTCAGATACTTTTGCGGCAGGGTCTATTTTCAAACCATAGCGGTCAGAAAGCTCTTGCACTTGCTGTATGGCTTGTTCTTTATCAATCTTTCCAAACTTCTTTGGCTCTTTCCCTAAAATGATGTTTTCAGCAACAGTGAATGTATCGACAAGCATAAAGTGCTGATGCACCATTCCGATGCCTAAATCACTAGCATCATTTGGACTAGAGATGGTCACAGGTTTTCCGTGTACCTTGATTTCACCTTTTTCAGGCTGATATAGTCCGAAAAGTACGTTCATGAGCGTTGATTTTCCAGCGCCGTTTTCACCAAGCAGCGCATGAATTTCGCCCTTTTTTAGCTGCAGCGTAATGTTGTCGTTTGCTACAATGCCAGGGAATTCTTTGCGTATATTCAACATTTCAATGACATAATCCACAGGTTTAACCGCTCCTTTTTTAGGGTGCTGATGAAGATAAAAACTAGCAAAAGAAAAGCTGCAAATCAAGGCTGCAGCTTTTCTTTTACCACCTTTTACGAATAAAGAGGAGGTAAAGGAGAGGCAAGGGGATAAGGCGCTTATCCCGATGCTCAAATTAAGCTTTAAAATCTTTTAGTTCATCACGTGTTGCAGGGATTTTGACTTCGCCCTTGATGATCTTTTGTTTCCATTCTTCTACTTTCTTCAATACATCTTTGTCAAGGTTGTCCTGAGATGGAGAGATGTCAACGCCGCCTTCTTTCAGACCGTATGTGATCACTTCGCCGCCAGGGAATTTACCTTCTTTTGCTTTCGTCGTTAAGTCTTGTACTGCTGTGTCTACTTTCTTAATCATAGAAGTAAGAGTGACACTTTGCTTTGTTCCAGGTACCTTTCCTTCGTCATACTGGTCTTTATCTACACCGATGACCCAAACTTTACGGTTAGGATCAGCTTTTTTCAGGTTTTTCGCTTCTGTGAAGACACCAGTTCCAGTGCCGCCAGCTGCATGATAAATGATGTCGACGCCAGATTTGTACATACTTTCAGCTGTTGCTTTACCGATGTCTGCTTTATCGAATGCCCCAGCATATTTCACTTCAACTTTTGCTTTCGGGTTAGCTGCTTCAACGCCTGCGCGGAATCCAACTTCGAATTTTCTGATTAATTCAGAGTCAACGCCGCCAACAAAACCGATTTTGTTCGACTTTGTAGAAAGAGCAGCTGCAACACCAACAAGGAATGATCCTTCGTTTTCGTTAAACATAATGCTTGCTACGTTGTCTTTTTTCACTACTGCATCAACGATACCAAAGTGATTTTTTTTACGTTGATCTGCGATTTCACTAATAGAATCTTGCATTAAGAAACCAATTCCATAAATGAGGTCGAATTTCTCACGAGCAAGTGTGTTTAAGTTTGTTGTATAGTCAGCATCTGATTTAGATTGTAAGTAATCAAAACCGTTTTTACCTTTTGTTAAATTGTTGTCTTTCCCAAATGCTTGTAGACCTTCCCAAGCTGATTGGTTAAATGATTTGTCATCGACACCACCGACGTCAGTTACCATTGCAACAGTGAATTGATCTTTATCTTTTTTGCTTTCACCGCTGTTTGAGCCGGAGTTGCCGCATGCTCCAAGGATGGTTCCTGCTGCTACGACTAAGGACAATGCTAGTCCAATTTTGCGCTTCTTCAAAACATAACCCCCTATAAAATTTAAAAGTTTCAGAAAAGTCTCGCGAAAAATGACCGACCTCTATCTTCTCTTCCTTGTGAAAAGGGTATTTTATCCTGCTTTCTCAAGAAACTTATGGAGTGCAGGAGAGAAGATGTAAGACATCAGACTTATATCTCGTTGAACTAATCAATCATAATTTATCATTTCCGATCGAATAAATAAATAGAAATTTGTTTTATTTTAAAAAAAATGTTAAAAGGCTTCATTCGATGTCTTTTTTTATAGACTGAAATATGATATAATGCCGCTTTTGCAATGTGCTCTATTACAGTGGAACTACTGATATCAAGGGGTTTGTTACATCGCATGCCATAAAAAAACATCTGGCCTTTGTGAAAGGTCAGATGCGTCAAATTATAGATATTGCTGGATTAAATTCATATTGCTTGTATTGAGTTTATATTGGAAAACAGGACGTCCAATTGTCCCATATGCCATTTCCACATCAACTACTTCGATGTCCTCAAGGAATTTCAAGTATTTTCTAATAGAGACTTGAGAGATTTCTGTATGATTGGCTAGGTCTTCGGTCGTGAAAGCCTGCTGACCAAATGATTGAATGCTTGTCCAGATAAGTTTGAGGGTGCTTTTGGTCAGGCCTTTTGGCAGAAGGACTTTTTCCGCCTCTGCTTTTTTATGAAAGAGCTTCGCATCTAAATCATTTTGCGAGATGCTGTTCATCGATTGGTACAAGGCGTGTTTTCTTTTATACTCTGCTAAAGCTGATTGGAATCGTTCGAATTCAAAGGGCTTGATTAAATAATCAACGGCTCCGTTTCGCATCGTTTGCTGCACAACGTCGACTTCATTCGCAGCAGAAATGACGATGACATCAACGGAATGATTTTGCTGACGAATTTCTGATAATAGCGCCAGCCCATTTTGTCCAGGCATATAAATATCGAGCAGTACAAGATGAATGACTTCTGTTTTTAAACATTCTAGTGCCTTCTGAAAGGAGGTGGCGATTCCCTTTAACTCAAAGCCATCTATTTGGCTCAAGTAGCGTTTGTTTAGCTCCCCAACCATTGGATCATCTTCTACTATTAACACATTAATCATGTGAATCCTCCTTTTGTTTATACGGAATGCGGAGACTAAAGGTCGTTCCTTCTCCTTTTTCACTCGTGACAATCATATGTCCGTTCAATTTTTTGATGCTTTGGTCAACGAAGTAGAGCCCGAATCCTCTGTCTTCTCCTTTTGTTGAAAAGCCTTGATCAAACATGATGTTCTGTTCTTCTTTTGTCAGACCGACACCTGTGTCCGTGATTTCAATATGAAGCTGCTCCTGGACGTATCGGAATGAGATCGAGATATTTCTGATTTCTGTATGAGAAACAGCATCGAGTGCGTTATTTAACAAGTTGCCGATAACGGTAATGAGATCATGCGTCACTGCTGGGTCCTCTGTGTTTGGGACTTGTGTGCTGCAAATGACTTCTAAGGTAGCGCCTTGTTCCCTGATGTAGCTTTGTTTTCCTAGTAAAAATCCTGCTAAGACAGAGTTTTTCACATGGTTGATGATTTCATTTGTTTCTGTTTGCTGATAAATTGCTATATCTTTGATATAGGTGCCAAGGTCCTCGTAATTTTTGAGCTGGACCAATCCTAAAATCACATGAAGCTTGTTCATAAATTCGTGTGACTGGGCACGAAGGGCATTGGCATACATCTTGACGCCGCTTAGCTGCTCAGCGAGGTGTTTGACTTCTGTTTTGTCACGGAAGGTAGCAATCGCCCCAACAATCTCACCTTTTACCGTAATCGGCACCTCGTTAAAGACAAGTTCCAGTCCATTCATTCTCACGTCACGATCAAGCAGAGGCTTGCGTGTTTCAATCACTTGCTTTAAGCCGCTTGAAGGGAGGAGAGTCTGAACATCTTGTTCTCTAGGATCAACTTGAATGCCCATATTATGAAAGAGGCGTTTGGCTTCTAGATTGGCGAGCTTAATCTTACCGTGCTGATCAACGGCAAGAATGCCTTCTTTTGTTGATTCTAGCATGGCGCTTCTTTCTTTTAATAATGTGGCGATCTCATCCGGCTCCAGCCCAAACATAATCTTCTTCACTTTTCGCGCAACAATGAGTGCACCGATAATGCCAGACAGAAGGCTAAGTGATGTGACGAAGTAGAGCGGAAGTAAGCTTTGATGAATAATCAAATCAATTTCCTTTAACGTAATCCCTACTGCTACAGCCCCGAGCTGCTTTCCGTTTTGATCATAAACAGGAACAAAAGCACGCATGGATCTGCCTAGTGTTCCAGAAGCCGTACTAATATGTTCTTTACCGTGTAATGCCGGTTTTTCATCACCGCCAGCAAACGGCTTCCCGATCTTTTGCGGATTCGGATGTGTTTTGCGGATGCCGTTCATATCCATGACGACAACAAATTCAGTTTTGGTGATTCGCTGAACACTTGTTGTATATTCACGCAGTGCTGAGTATGAATGATTTTCTAATGATTCCGCCGTGATCGGTGCCTCTGCGACCATTTTGGCAGTGGAGAGGGCAATGTCACGTTCCTGCTGATGAATGTTCTTGGCTGTTTCCGACCATATCGTAAAGAATGTGATACAAATGGAGATCAGGACAACGATACAGACAAAGATCGTCAGCCGTGTTTGCAGTCTTAAAGTTTTTTTCACGAGTATACCCCTAACTCACGATTTTTTCGTAATAGTAATACTTTAACGGGAAAATGTAAGTTTGTGAAGGAATGTACGTGCAAAAACACAAATTTGATGCTGTTCCCATTTTACGTTGAAAGTATCTTGTCAATCCGTTTTAAGTGAGCCATAATAAATGTGAGCTTATGAGAAAGGAACTATTTATGAAAAATACATATTTGACTGGATATTTTCCGCTGATTTCTATTTTACTATTCAGCTCTGCTTTTTCGATTTTTACAGTAGGCATCATCACTGATTTCTTGACTCAGGCAGGTATTTTAAAAGGAATGCTGGAGTTCTTTTCAGAACAGGGCATCCGTCTTGCTCTTTTTGCCGCATGTGCACTTATTTATTTTATGATCTTATCTGCCTTAAAACTGATTGCAGATACGGTGTTAGAGCTGGCGCTACTTTTTTTCGCAAAGGACCCTGAAGGGGAGAACTTAAAGAAAATTCGGATTGCATCCGTTGTTTATTTGTTTGCCAGCTTACTTGCCTTTCTGTTGACGCAGCAGCTGATTCTGCTTGTGGGACTTTTTGTTTTAGCAAGTCTTGTTTATTTTATCTGGGTTATTGTACGCATTTATCAATCGCTCTCTATGCTGAATTTAATTGGATTTATGATGTTTATTTTGCTATTTTGGGCCACGTTTTTGATCGGCATTTTGTACTTATTTATTAAGCTTTATAACAGTGTGATGGCGAGTCTGCCTGCTTAAACAGACGAAAGAAAGCATCCTCCGATGATGGAGGATGCTCAGCGTGTAGACAACCCCTCGCATTCGGTGTCAGTCCTGCGTGCCGGTGCTCACGAATGTCAAATTCGCTCCGCTCCGGTACTCGTCCTTCCTAGACTTCAAGGGTTTTCTATCACGCTGAAAAGAAGACAAAGGGCTAAAATAAAGATCATTTTAGCCCTTTGTCAACAATCTGAGCATCCTCTGATGATGGAGGGTGCTTTTTTTATGAAAGAAATCGTTTTTGAATATCGGGTGTAGGCATCATACAGGATGTTTTTTGACCAAACCATTTGTAGCGGTTTTTCGCGATCAGTTGATAAAACCAATCGCGGATTGGACGCGGAATGGCGAGGAGCAAATAGCTCCACCGGTATATTCCTGTTAGATGCCGTGCAGCTTTTAAAATGCCTGTCGACTTCATATAAAGAGTGCCTTCTTCAATATAAATGAATGAATTGAACTCATCTAAAGGCAAACCATGTTCTTGTAAAATTCGCTGCCCTGTATCTGATTGTAATGAAGCAAACATCATCCGCTCATTCGGATCACGCTTAATCACAAACTGAACAGCGCCGCTGCACACGTTGCAGACACCGTCAAATAAAATTAAATGGGGTGGATGTGTTGAATGCATCGCAATCAAACCTCCTGTTTATCTGGCGTATTGCATCGTATTTTTCCAAATACGTAAGTGCGGGCTTGAGCTATAAATGGATTCAACGGTTCCTCTATCTCTTCCGACCCATACACCCATTGTGTATTGATCGGTCAGCCCAACAAACCAAATGTCTTTGTAGTCATTGGATGTCCCCGTTTTACCACCGATGTATGGGGAATTGAAATTCGCTTTTTTTCCTGTTCCACTTTGCACAACGGAGGTAAGCAGTTTGCGCATCGTTTCATTTGTACGCTGAGAATACACTTGCTTCGGCGATTCCTTCCACTTGTAAAGGGTTTTGCCGTTTAAGTCTGTCACCTTTGTGATTGAATGACTTTGCGTGTAGGCACCTTGATTGCCAAAGACGGTATACGCATCCGTTATTTCTAGCGGTGAGAAGCCTTTCGTAAATCCTCCAAGTGCAGAAGGAAGACGATAATCATCCGCTACAATATGCTCGAATGAGAATTTCTCTAAATAGCTGAAGCCTTTTTTGACACCGACTGTATCCAGCATTCGGATTGCAGGGGTATTGTAAGAATTCTTAAAGGCTGTTTCAAGTGTGACCGTTCCATACGTTTTATGATTATAGTTCTGCGGACAGTATCCGCTGCTGCAAAACTTGCCGGCACTGATGGTGCTTGAAGCCGTTGCCCCGGTTTGATCAATATAAGGACCATAGTCTAAAAGCGGCTTAATCGCAGAACCGGGCTGTCTTTGCGCTTGATAGGCGTAGTTGAAATCAAACTTTTTGTAGTTTTTCCCGCCAGCAAGTGCAACAATTTGATGGGTTTCATGGTTAATGACTGCTGATCCGCCTTCCACACCTTGATAAGGCAATTGAGTATTGAGCTGATAGACCGCTCTTTGCTGTAAGGAAGGATCAAGTGCTGTATAAATCTTCACGCCATCCTGGAGCAGGGCACTGACCTTTTCAGATAAATCTTTTTGAATGGCTTTTTTCGCTCCTGCTGTTTTGGCCTTCTTCAATCGTTTTGTAAAGCCTTCCTGATCAGACACAAGATCGGTAAATTCCTCATTGGCATATGTCACATAGTCAGGGTAAAGATTTTTCTTTTCACTTAAGGACAAGCTGATTTTTTCTTTGACGGCTTTTTTGTATTGCTTCTTGGTGATGACGCCATCTTTCTTCAAAATACCGAGCAGCCGTTCTTGGCGTTTCTTTGTGTGTTTGAATTGTTTCAATGGGTCATACAGCGTTGGGTTGTTTGG
This sequence comes from Bacillus sp. SIMBA_154, assembly GCF_046536015.1. Lineage (NCBI taxonomy): Bacteria > Bacillati > Bacillota > Bacilli > Caryophanales > Bacillaceae > Bacillus > Bacillus sp. SIMBA_154. Next base: position 34,197 of record NZ_JAWJBV010000015.1, on the reverse strand, counting down.
AATAGCAGAGATAAATGCCATCTGTGCCAGCGACAAAGAACTAAGCGGCTTATCAAAATAGTAATTAGCCGCAGAACCTACACCGTAAACACCGTTACTGAAATAAATCGTATTTAAATAGCTTTCGAGAATTTCATCTTTAGTGAATTTACGCTCTAGTTCATAGGAATAGAGCAGCTCTGTAAACTTTCGGCTGAACGAACGTTCATGGCTTAAATATAAGTTGCGGGATAACTGCTGTGTGATGGTACTGGCTCCTTGGCTAATGCCTTGGTTTTTGACATTTGCGGCAAGGGCGCGAACAACTCCCATAAAGTCAATGCCTTTATGGTCATAAAAGTTGCGGTCCTCTGAGCGGAGGAACAGCTCCTTCACAGGATCAGGGATTTTATCGTATTTCACGAAAACGCGGTTCTCATCGTTCGATACGATCTCGGAGATAAGAGAACCATCCCGATCATACATATAACTGTTTTGGGAAAAATCTATCTTTTCCAGCTTGATTTTTTGATCAAGCACTTTGTTAACAGGCTTTACACTTGCAGCTTCTTCCTTTGATAGATAAAAAGTCAGAACAAATAGTGGGATGAGGGCAGCAAGTAATAACCAACCAATGATTGCACGAAACATGAGGTCACTCACTTTCTTCAGATTTCTAGCCATATCGTACCATTCTTTTGCGAATACGAGAAGGTTATTTTTAGAAAAGAACGGGCGTGAAGTCTAGTAGAGAAGGCATCTAGACATGAAAAAAGAGTATCTGATGATGGATCAGACACTCCTTTCTTTTGCCTTTGAGTGTGAGCGAACCCCCCATAAAAATAACGCGCCAAAAAGAAAAATGACGGCGGTCACATAAAAGACAGCTGGAATCCCGTAATGGCTCGCTACAATGCCGCCAATGACTGGACCGACGACATTCCCGAGAAATCGGAAACTGACATTGTATCCGAGCACTTCCCCTTGCATGGAGGCAGGTGCTTTGATTCGAATATACGCCGTCGTACACGGAATAATCCCGCCTAGTGCCATCCCGTATAGAAAACGGAAAATGACTAACATCACGTAGGAGTCCGCCATTGCTTGCGGGATGAATAAAATAGAGGAGAGGATGAGAAGGGCAAGCAGCACCTTATCGTGTCCGATTCGATCTCCAAGATCTCCCCATTTTCGCGTAAACAGCAAATTTCCAAGTCCTGTTGCAGAAAACGCCAGTCCCGCATAAAAGGCGAGATTGACTGGGCCGTGCAAATCATGAATGTATAAAGCTAAAAGCGGCTGGATACTAAAGTTCCCCACTTGCGTAATAAACGTTAAAAGCATCGTGACCACAAGCAAAGGCTGTTTGAAAATATGAACGATGACATCTTTTCGTGAGTAAGAAACGCGCTTTGATTCTTTTGACCGAATCGGCTGTTCCTTCACACCGAAGATAATGACAAAAGCAGACACATAAATGACAGCGGCTGTTAAGAAAAACGTATAAATGAAGCCAACGCTGTCTGCCATGAGTCCGCCCATTAATGGACCGAACAATCCTCCGGCGACATTACTCATCTGCATGGTTCCTAATGTTTTACCGGCAGTTGCCTTTTCAGTCTGAGCAGAAATCAGCGCCATTGAAGTAGAGATAAAGCCTGTTACAAGCCCCATGAAGAGCCGCAGTGCGAATAGCTGATAAACGGTTTGAACAAGCCCCATTAATAGAATACTTGTGGCAATCCCAATGCCGTTAATCAGCAAAATCTTTTTATAGCCGTGCCTGTCACCAATCCGTCCCCAAATTGGAGAAATCAGAAAGGCCGTTAAAAACGTGACCCCAAAGACATAGCCGCTCCATCTTTGGACAAATTCATTCGAATAGCTGCTATCAAGAGATTCTATGTAAAGTGATAAAAAAGGGACGATCATTGTAATGCTGGCAGATACAAAAAAGTTCACAAACCACATGATGTACAAGTTTTTTTTCCTGTTTGTGATAGAGACCACCTTCTTTATTTATTTCGTGTTCCTTAATAATTATAAAGGAAAATAAACGATCTTTCATCTGATGAATAGGTTGGGCATAGTGAATCTGCATTATTTTCAAGAAAATGAAGTGATTTCAAGATCCGTCTTAATATAATGATATCAGGATGAAAAACAGACGAGAAAGTGGGGTGAGACTGGTGGAACAGAAGACGCTGCTTGTGGTCGATTTTGAATTTACGATGCCTGATGGAAAATATCATCCACAAAATTTTTTCCCTGAAATTATTGAAGCTGGGGTAGTGAAAGCAACAAGTGAAACGATCATAGACACCTTCTCAAGCTACGTCAAACCGAAAAAGTTCCCGAAGCTGACAAAGCGTTGTAAAACTTTTCTCGGAATTACGCAGCAGGATGTAGAGAGCGGGATTTCATTTGAGGCGTTTATCGAGAAGCTCGTGTCACTTGATGGGGGCGAAGACTGTGAAATTATCACGTGGGGAAATATGGACATGAAGGTATTGAAGCAAAACTGTATGCTCAATCACATTGCCTTTCCTTTTAAAGGAAAGCTGCGGGACCTCGCTTTTGAATATAAAACCTTTTTTGGTGATAGAACACTTACAGGGCTGCGAAAAGCGGCAAAGGAGTACGGCAGTGAAGGAGCTGGTAAGCATCATAAAGCACTCGATGATGCCATGACCACTTATCAGCTGTTAACCCTTTTTGAAAAAGACAGAGCCTATGTGGAAAATCCGCAAACAACCAAAATTGGTGAACTCATCGATTTCTCTCACTTTTTTGATTCGACTGATTAGCGGGCGTCTTCTGGAAAATAATCTTTTTCAAGAGAAGATAGGCACGCTCTTGATTTTTCAGCCCATTTGGAATCATCCGCACTAAGCGCTTTTTTCAATTTGTCTACGGCTTCTTTCAGTGACGATTGATAATCGGGTATGTCGCCATCGTAAGGCTTCACCATATGATGAGGGATATTCGTCTGTTCTCTATGGGCCAAAGCTCGCCTCTCCTGAAAAAAAGGCACGTCTGCTTCTTTAGGATGATGCAGGTCGCCTTGAGTGGGATGTGTCAGAACCGCTTTTACTTGCACGAGATAGGTCGATGGTTTAACTGCGGTCACTTCCCCAACGTAAACACCTGTTTTGTAAAAACCTTTCACAACTTGTCCAATTTGAATGTCTGTCATGTGAAATTCCTCCATTTCCTTCTCGCGGGAAGGTATTTCATTTCTTTTAGCCAATATAGTGAAGTAAACGAGCAAAAGGGGGAATGGCGAATGATGTCGTTCATCGCACTCTTTCTACTGTATTTTCCTGAAGATAAAAGGGAGTACATCCCAGCGGCAATCACTACGGTGCTTTTCTTTATTGCTGCATTTATTTGCTTTCGTCTGATCGTTCGTGCGTCTAAGAAGCAGGAGCAGATAGACGAAAAAAGGACAAAAAAAATGGATTGATCATTTTCTCCTTGTGTCTTCAGGAAACTTCACGGTGACTGTTGTACCAGACTGCAGCGAGCTTTTGAAACGAATGGTTCCATGGTGATTTTCTATGATAGAAAAAGTCACTGTCAGCCCAAGTCCAGTCCCTTTATTTTTCAAGGTGTAATATGGTTCGCCAAGCTTTTTCATTTGGTTTTCTGTCATGCCTACACCGTTATCAACGAAATAAAGGCATATTTTATGATTTTCTTTTGAAGCAAAAAGTTCAATTTTCCCTTCGTGATCGGGGGCTGCTTCAATCGCATTTTTGATTAAATTAATCATGACTTGCTTGATCTTCGTTTCATCACCTTGAATGTATAAGTCTGGTTCAATGGATTGATGAATCGTGACCGATTTAAAATTCGCATAGGATGTCATCAGTGATGCACATTCCTCAAGTAATTTAGACAGATTGAGAGATTCAATTTGATAATAGTTTTGTTTTGCAATATCAAGATAACTCGTGATAATGTCCTGCGCGCGATCTAACTCGGACAGAACGAGGTTTTTATAATCTTTATTGGTCGACGGTTCTTTTGCATTGTCGCTAGAAAAAAGCAATTGAATAAACCCTCTCACAACTGTAAGCGGATTGCGTACTTCATGGGCGACACTTGCAGCGAGTTCACTTACAATGGTCAGCTTTTCTGACTGGACGAGCTGTGTTCTCATTTGCGCATTTTCTTTGACGAATTCAATGGAATAGATACTTAGCACAAGAAAGAATATGTAGTAAAGAGTTGAGAAAAATAACTCAAGGAACTTTTGCTGCATAATAAAAGCTGGGCTGTATTCCATTAAGCTGACCACAAACAGTCCAATGTAAATGAAGATTCCTTTGGACAGACCAATGAGTACTCCGTATAACAGCTTTTTCATTTTCGAATATTGACGCCATTTCCGGTAGAACAGGAAAGGGATGAAAAAGTAAATCGGTACAACGATGAGTCCAACCCATAAGAAAGAGCCATACATCACGAATTTGACAATGGAGCTAAACAAGATAGCGACGATTCCAGCAGTGTACCCTCCGTATAAAATGGCAAGTACAAGGGGAATCGATTGAAGCCCAGTCTGCAAATCTAAAATCGAACCAACTGGATACATAATACATAGTGCTGAAGAGATGGATGCAAATATTGTGATGAGCAGTTTATTCCTTTTTGGGAAATGAGCAGGGGTCCGGCTTAGCCATAGCGCATGATATAAAAAGATTGGAAATAGAATAAAAGATACATGGAGCAGAAAATCCTTGAACATTTCCATTTAAATGCTCTCCTCGTAAATAATTGTAATTCCTCTCATTATATCATTTCATGTACAAAGTAGATATGATAAAAGGAGGGTTTTTTTCTTTAAAAAGAACACCCGCTAGGATGTTCTTTTGATAACTGGTCTTATGTGGTTGATAGAGTGAACGCTTGATGAAGGCGTTTTAAACCCTCTTTCACCGTTAGAGCAGGACAGCCGATATTCATCCGAATAAAGCCGTCTCCTTCATGCCCATACACGTGTCCAAGCTCTAGTATGACTTTCCCCTTTTTTAGCAAATTCCGTTTCAATTCCGCTTGAGTCAATTGATAATCACGAATGTCCAGCCACAATAAATAAGAAGCATCTGGTTTCATATAACGCATATTCGGAAGATGTTCGTCAATATAGTCCATCGCAATCTTCATATTGTTTTCGAGATAAAGAACAAGTGAATCAAGCCATTCATCTCCAAGACGATATGCCGCTTCCATCGCAGGAATGGCAAATGCATTCAGTTTGGCCAGCCCGTTTCTTTGTAATTCATTGGTGAAAAGGGTTCTTTTTTCTTCATCAGAAATGATAATGGCAGATGCCTGAAGCCCAGCTAAATTAAATGTTTTACTCGGCGCAATACAGGTCACTGTGATATTTGCTATGTTGTCAGAAAGACTAGCGAAAGGCACATGCGGCTTCCCGGAAAGCATCAGATCAGAATGAATCTCATCTGAAACGACTGTGACACCATGCTGCACACATAAGTCTCCCACTCGTTTTAATTCGTCTTTTGACCACGCTCTCCCAGAAGGATTATGCGGATGACAAAGGAACATCAGCTTCGCTTGTGGTCTACTTAGTTTTTTCTCTAAATCATCAAAATCCATCATGTAGCGGTTGTTTTCTATTTTTAAAGGATTGGTTGAGACAGTACGTCCATTTCTTTCAATCATTTGATAAAAAGGCGTATACACTGGAGACTGAATGACCACTTCATCATTCGGTGCTGTAAAGGCTTGGACAGCAAAACTAAGTGCCGTCACGATACCTGGTGTGAAGGTGACAGCATCTGTCTGAATCGTCCATCCATGTCTTCTTTTGAGCCAGTCAGCCACTGCCTGCTGCGTATCCTGATCCTGAAATGCATAGCCAAATACGCCGTGATCTAATCGTTCTTTTAATGCATCAAGGACGACCTGGGGCGCTTTAAAATCCATATCTGCCACCCACATCGGCAGTGCATCTGTTGTGAGGAACAAAGACTCTGCTTGATCCCATTTCACTGATTTTGAACCTTTACGTATGATCTGTTCGTCGAAATTCATGAAAACCACCTCTAGCCGTTTTTCAACCATTGTTGGTTGTGCTAAAATAAACATCACAAAATTTATTATAAGCGGTGATACCCATGAAAGATAGTCAAGCTGTAGAAGAGATGATTCAATTCATTAAGGCATGGGACCCTTTTCATTATGGAGAGGACTTTTATGAAACGGAGCCTGCTGACGTCATCAGTGCATTATACGACGCAGAGAACCCGTTATCTTTAGCAAAAGAGATTCAAGCCATTTACCACCACTCATTTGAGCAGCTTCTTCCGATAGAGAGCTGTCAAGATACAGCGAATCAGCTTTTTGTCATAAGAGACAGCAGCTTCTGCTCACGCTAAGACAGGCTGAAATTGCCGATTTGATCAGACACAAAGACCGGATTTTCCTCAGGAATGAGGTGCCCGGTTTTTTTTAATGCATGTAAGGTCGAGTGCGGCAAATCTTTGTGCAGTCTTTCGCCTACTTGAATGGGAACGATCCGATCCTCCTTGCCCCAAATGAGCAGCACGGGTGTCTCCATTTTCTTTAGGACATCTGACGTCAAATCACCTTCTCGGTGCCGTACCAAACGTAAAAGACCTCTAAAAATTTTATCATCAGAAAAAGGCTTTAAATATCCGTCCACCATCTCTTGATCAATAATCGAATGATCATGCACAACAGCGGTTAAATTTTTCATAATGCCTTGCTTTAAAAGCTGTCTTTTTAGAAATAGATAAAAATAAGGAATATAAGTGCTGTAAACAAGCGATCTTTTGGACTTATTCAAATACCCTGAGCTGCATAAAAGTACCGCCTTTTCAAATAGGTCTGGGCGTTCAGAGGCAGCGTATAAGGCAATTTGTCCGCCCATTGAATGACCGACTAGAATCGCATGCTGAATCTGCAAGTAACCTGCTAGTTCAATAATGATTTTGCCCATGTTGCGATAGCTGTAGATAAAGGTATTCGACTTCTCGGACTGCCCAAATGGAGGCAGATCGATCGCAATTAAATTGAAATCTTGTTTCAGAAGCGGGATGAGCTTTCGATAGCTGAAAGTAGAAGAGAAGAGACCGTGAATTAAGATCAATGTCTTCTTTCCCACATTTGGATAGTGTTCGTAATAGATATCTAAACCGAATTTACTTTTCATATAAGCTGGCTGTACAATGTCCACACTCATCACTCCGTTACTTGATACTCACTCTCTGTTAGGTGACTGTATTGTACCCTAAAAAGTGGATTTCAAGCTACGATTAGAATCTTTTCCCTGCTTAGCATAATGGGAAAAACGTGCTATAATGTTCAGAAGATTTTTTAAAACTAGCTTTTACAATCAGAGGTGTGAAATCAAATGAAACTAACAGAAAAAGAAACTGAAATATTAGAGATTTTAGATGAAAACAGCCGCACCGATTTAAATACAATTGCGAAAATGGCAGGTGTGACAGCAGAAGAAGCCGAAGCCATTATTCAAAAACTTGAAGATCAAAAAGTCATTATTGATTATTCGACCATGATTGACTGGCGTAAAGTGGATGGTCACGAAGGCGTCACAGCCATGATTGATGTGAAAGTGACACCGAAAAGAGGTGTCGGATTTGATGAAATTGCTGAACGCATTTACAGGTTTCAGGAAGTGGAGTCTGTGTATTTAATGTCAGGTGTATATGATCTATCTGTTGTGATCCGCGGGAGATCCATGTCTGACATTGCCCGCTTCGTATCTGAAAAATTATCGACACTTGATTCCGTTGTTTCAACAACTACCCACTTCATTTTGAAAAGATATAAACATGATGGGAAAGTGTTTGAAACAGGAGACGATGACAAAAGAATCGTGGTGTCTCCTTAAATGAAAAAGTCTTATTTATCTGAAACGGTACAAAGCATTCAGCCGTCAGGTATTCGGAAATTTTTTGATCTCGCAGCCACAATGGAAGGGGTTATTTCCCTTGGTGTCGGCGAACCAGATTTCGTGACAGCTTGGAATGTCAGAGAAGCAAGCATTATGTCATTAGAACAAGGGCTTACCTCTTATACGGCGAATGCAGGTCTGTTATCTTTGCGAAAAGAACTGAGCCACTATTTATATAAGCGGTTTCACATCGATTACAGTCCTGAAGAAGAACTCATTATTACGGTAGGCGGAAGCCAGGCTCTTGATTTGGCCTTTCGCGCAATTTTAAACGGCGGCGATGAAGTGATCATTCCAGAGCCTTGTTTTGTAGCATACGGGGCACTTACGACACTTGCAGGCGGAGTACCTGTCTATTTAAGTACATCGGCTGAAAAAGATTTCAAAGCAGATTCTGCTGATCTTCGCACGAAGCTGACACCGAAAACAAAAGCCATTTTACTGTGCTCTCCATCAAATCCAACAGGATCTGTTTACTCAAAGGAAGAGCTCGAAGATATTGCCCAATTTGCAAAAGAGCATGACCTTTTAATCATCACTGATGAAATTTATGCTGAACTGACGTACGATGAAGCTTTTACAAGCGTTGCGGCGATTCAAGATATGAAGGAAAGAACGATCTTGATTTCAGGCTTTTCAAAAGGATTTGCTATGACAGGCTGGCGCTTAGGATATGTGGCAGCACCACCTGTCCTGCGCGATGCCATGCTGAAAATACATCAATATTCTATGATGTGTGCTCCGGCTATGGCACAATATGCGGCAGAAGAAGCACTGAAAAATGGACTTGAAGATGTAGAGAAAATGAAGAAAAGCTACAGAAGACGCCGTAATTTGTTTGTTGGCTCCCTCAATGAACTAGGACTGACATGTCATCAGCCAAACGGAGCGTTTTACGCTTTCCCATCCATTAAAAGCACGGGCATGACCTCAGAACAATTTGCTGAGGAGTTGCTGCTAAGCGAAAAAGTAGCAGTTGTCCCTGGAAATGTATTCGGTCCAAGCGGTGAAGGTCATATTCGCTGTTCATATGCTTCGTCACTCGACCATCTTCAGGAATCACTATCAAGAATCCAGCGCTTCTTGCAGGATAGACAAGTGAAAAAAGAAGCACCGGTCATTTTAAAATAAAAAAAGGCATGAGTCCATATGGATTCATGCCTCTCAAATTAGGGGGGAATACTAGAAAGCATTCTTGTTTTCAGGTATTCCCCCTTTTGATATCATCTAAACCCTTTTAAAAAATATTTTGCGTAACTGGCCGTTCTATGATATAGTTTTTAATTGCGTATAAACGAATATTAAAACATTTATTTAGGAGTTGTTATCATGGCGACAAAGTTTGAAGTAGGCAGTGTTTACACTGGTAAAGTAACAGGATTACAAGCGTATGGTGCGTTTGTTGCATTAGATGAAGAAACTCAAGGACTTGTGCATATTTCTGAAGTAACGCATGGCTTCGTAAAAGACATCAACGAGCATCTTTCAATTGGTGACGAAGTTCAAGTGAAAGTTCTTTCTGTTGATGAAAAAGCTGGTAAAATCAGCCTTTCTATCCGTGCTACACAAGAAGCACCTGAAAGAAAAGAAAGTAAACCAAAGAAACAAAGACCACAGCAAGTGAAAGAAGAAGCTGCTACGCCACAAGGTTTCAATACACTTAAAGATAAACTTGAAGAGTGGATTGAGCAATCTAACCGTAAAGACTTAATCAAGAAATAAAAAAAGCACCGCTTCAAACGGTGCCTTAGGCTGCCTCATGGGCAGCCTTTTTTATGTCTTTTTGTTTAGCGAACCTCTGGATTCGGCTCGTCACGGCGAACAGCTTCTTCGCTTGGCTTGAACAACAGACCAAGGTTAACAAGACCTGCAATTCCAACAAGACCATAAATAATACGTGATAATGCAGAACCTTGTCCGCCAAAGATCGCTGCTACTAAGTCAAATTGAAAAAAGCCGATTAGTCCCCAGTTAATAGCACCGATAATCGTGAGCACGAGGGCAATACGCTGAATAGCACTCATCGTGATTCCTCCTTTCGCTACAGCATCAATACATTTATATTTTGCAGATTTTTAGCCAAACTATGCGTAAGAAAATGGATTAAAGCAAATTACTTTACTTTTGGAATGATTGAGGCGCATAATGTAGCGCGAGGAGGAGATCACATGGATCGATTTACTTATTGGAACCCAACGAAATTAATGTTTGGAAAGGGAGAAGTTTCAGCCCTTTCAGATGAACTCAAACACTACGGAAAAAACGTATTGCTCGTATATGGTGGAGGCAGTATTAAACGAAACGGCCTTTATGATCAAGTTGTCAGCATTTTAAAAGAATCAGGAGCTGCAATCACTGAACTTGCTGGGGTTGAGCCGAACCCGCGCTTAACAACTGTAAGAAAAGGGGTTGAGCTTTGCAAAGAGAACCAAGTTGATTTTATTTTGGCAGTCGGCGGCGGAAGTGTCATTGATGCAACGAAAGCGATCGCAGCTGGTGCGAAGTACGATGGAGATGCTTGGGATATCGTCACTCGAAAGCATGTCCCAATGGAAGCCATCCCATTCGGTACGGTTTTAACACTTGCCGCAACAGGCTCTGAAATGAACTCTGGATCCGTCATCACAAACTGGGAAACAAATGAGAAATATGGCTGGGGCAGTCCAGCAGTCTTCCCTAAATTCTCTATTCTTGATCCAGTAAACACATTCACTGTTCCGAAAAATCACACGATTTATGGAATGGTCGACATGATGTCACACGTGTTTGAACAATATTTCCATCACACTGAAAATACACCTTATCAAGATCGTCTGTGTGAAGGACTTCTACGTACCGTCATTGAAACGGCGCCGAAGTTGATCAACGATCTAGAGAACTATGAGCTGCGTGAAACCATCTTATTCACTGGTACAATTGCACTAAATGGAATGCTTTCAATGGGCGCACGTGGTGACTGGGCATCTCACAATATTGAGCATGCAGTATCTGCTGTCTATGATATTCCTCATGCAGGCGGACTTGCGATCTTGTTCCCGAACTGGATGAAGCATGTCATTCAAGAAAATCCAGCCCGCTTTAAGCAATTAGCGGTGCGTGTATTCGATGTGGACCCTGCGGGCAAAACAGACGAAGAAGTAGGCTTAGAAGGTATCGAAAAACTGTCTGCTTTCTGGACGAGCCTAGGTGCACCAAGCCGTTTAGCTGATTATGATATCAACGATGAGAAAATTGATTTAATTGCAGACCGTGCAATGGCACGCGGTGAATTTGGTCAATTTAAAAAGCTAAACAAAGAAGATGTACTAGCCATTTTGAACGCTTCTTTATAATCGAACAACAAAAGATAGCTGCTTACGAGCAGTTATCTCAGCGTGTAGACAAACCCTCGCATTCGTTGTCAGTCCTGCGCGCTGGTGCTCACGAATGTCAAATTCGCTCCGCGCCAGTGCTCGTTCTTCCTAGACTGCAAAGGTTTTCTATCACGCTGAAAAGAAGACAAAGGACTAAAATAAACTTCATTTTAGCCCTTTGTCAGCAATCTAAGATAGCTGCTTTCGAGCAGTTATCTTTTTTTGAGTTCGACGTGTACTTATGTTACAGTAGTCTTTCATGTTTTTGGATATATTCGTCATAAGGAGATGTTGTAATAGATGGAGAACTTTATTTACTATAATCCAACGAAATTAATGTTTGGAAAAGGACAACTAGAAGGACTCAAAAGCGAACTTGCTCGTTATGGGAAACGAGTGTTACTTGTATATGGCGGAGGCAGTATTAAGAAAAATGGTCTTTATGACAATGTCATCAGCGCGTTAAATGAAGCAGAAGCTGAAGTATTTGAGCTGTCTGGCGTTGAACCGAACCCTCGCCTCACAACAGTGAAAAAGGGAATCGACATTTGCCAAAAGGAAAAAATTGATTTCTTATTAGCAGTTGGAGGCGGAAGTGTCATCGATTGTACAAAAGCGATTGCAGCTGGAGCAGAGTATGAAGGTGATGTTTGGGATATTATCTCAAAGAAAACAACTGCTCAAAAAGCATTGCCGTTTGGCACAGTGCTGACGCTTGCGGCGACAGGTTCAGAAATGAACCCAGACTCTGTGATCACAAACTGGGAAACGAATGAAAAATATGTGTGGGGCAGTTCAGTAACTCACCCTGCCTTTTCTATTCTAGACCCTGAGCATACGTATTCTGTCCCAGAAAACCAGACTGTTTATGGAATGGTCGATATGATGAGCCATGTCTTCGAGCAATACTTCCATAATGTAAAAAACACACCTTTACAGGATCGGATGTGTTTTGCTGTTCTTCAAACGGTGATCGAGACAGCACCAAAACTGCTTGAAGACTTACAAAACTATGAGCATCGCGAAACCATTCTTTATGCAGGAACCATTGCTTTAAATGGTACGCTGCAAATGGGCTACTTTGGCGACTGGGCGTCTCATACGATTGAGCATGCTGTATCGGCTGTTTATGACATTCCGCATGCAGGTGGACTTGCGATCCTCTTCCCAAATTGGATGCGCCATACACTCGATCATAATGTGGAACGTTTTAAACATCTCATGCTGAGCATGTTTGACATCGAGACAGAAGGAAAATCAGATCGTGACATCGCATTAGAAGGAATCGATAAGCTGTCAGCCTTCTGGACAAGCCTAGGTGCACCAAGCCGTTTAGCTGATTATGACATTGGTGAAGAGCAACTAGACACAATTGCCGACATTGCAGCGAAAGAAATGGAATACGGTGGTTTTGGTAACTTTATGAAATTAAACCGTGATGACATTCTATCTATTTTGAAAGCCTCTTTATAATTCGGATTGCCGCTTCTCTTCATGAGCAGCGGCTTTTTGCTGCACCAGTGACGATCACTTGATTTCAATAGCTAGTTCCGCTAAAGTGAAAGAGACAGAACTAACGTAATGGAGGGCTTACAAGCGATGACACATATTCAATTTGACTACTCGAAAGCGTTACCTTTCTTTCAAGAACATGAGCTTACATATTTAAAAGATTTTGTGAAGGTAGCCCATCATAATATTCATGAGCAAACGGGTGCAGGCAGTGATTATTTAGGCTGGGTTGACTTGCCTAAGCAATATGATCGCGAAGAATTTGCCTGTATTAAAAAAAGTGCAGAAAAGATTAAGTCTGATTCTGATGTTTTACTCGTTGTAGGAATCGGCGGCTCTTATCTTGGCGCACGTGCGGCGATTGAATTTTTGAACCATTCTTTCTATAACACTTTACCAAAAGGCAAACGCAAGACACCGCAAATCATTTTCATTGGTAACAACATCAGTTCTTCTTATTTAACAGATGTGATGGATCTGCTGGAAGATGCAGACTTCTCCGTTAACGTAATCTCAAAATCTGGAACAACAACAGAGCCAGCCATTGCGTTCCGCATCTTTAAAAAGCTCCTCATTGAGAAATATGGTGCTGAAGAAGCGAAAAAACGTATTTATGCGACAACTGACAAAGCACGCGGGGCACTCAAAACATTAGCAAACGAAGAAGGCTATGAATCATTTATCATCCCTGATGATGTAGGTGGGCGTTATTCCGTTTTAACGGCAGTTGGTCTATTGCCAATCGCTGTGAGTGGAGCAGACATTGATCAAATGATGGAAGGTGCTGCGAAAGCAAGCGAAGACTTCGCTTCATCTGAGCTGTCAGAAAATGCGGCTTATCAATATGCTGTAGTCCGTAATGTCCTTTACAATAAAGGCAGAACAATTGAAATGCTGATTAACTATGAGCCAGGCCTACAATATTTCGCAGAATGGTGGAAGCAATTATTCGGCGAAAGTGAAGGGAAAGATGAAAAAGGGATCTATCCTTCTTCTGCCAACTTCTCAACCGATCTTCATTCACTTGGTCAATATGTGCAAGAGGGAAGAAGAGACTTGTTTGAAACAATCGTGAATGTAGACAAGCCTCGACATGAGCTTGTAATTGAAACAGAAGAACAAGACCTTGATGGCTTAAACTATCTAGCAGGAAAAACGGTCGATTTCGTCAATAAAAAAGCATTTGAAGGGACAATGCTTGCCCATACTGATGGGAAAGTACCGAACCTGATTGTCACCATTCCTGAGATGGATGCTTATACATTCGGATATCTCGTGTACTTCTTCGAGAAAGCATGTGCGATGTCTGGTTATTTACTAGGCGTCAACCCATTCGATCAGCCTGGTGTAGAAGCTTATAAAGTGAATATGTTTGCTTTATTAGGAAAACCGGGCTTCGAAGAGAAAAAGGCAGAGCTTGAAAGTCGTCTAAAACAATCATAAGAACGACAAGGGACACCTTTTGATAAAGGTGTGCCTTTTTTGTTTTCTTATGGTTCATGTGTAAGCTTCCCCATGCTTTGTACATAGAATAATGAGTGGAGGAGAGTGAAGAATCGATGAGAACGAATCATATTTATATTCACGATATTTCTGGTCAGGCGATCGTCAACTTTGGCAATGTTGGACGCATTTGTCCGATGAGTGCTGTGAAGGATACAGAAGGCGCTGGCAGTGCGAATGAGACCAATCCATCTTTCAATCAAAGCTTATTCGATGCCGCTTTTACAAACAATGTGCAAATGACGAAAGGAAGATGCATGAATTCCTCTCTTTAACGAACCCTAAGCAAAAAGGAGGGTTTCGTATGATTCATGTACCATCCAGGCTGACTGGTGAAAGCTTTTCACTATATCATTTGGAAGAAACCATGAAGCCGCTCGGCTACGTCATTAATGGCAATTGGGATTATGATCACGGGTATTTTGATTATAAAATTGATAACCGTGATGGCTATACCTTTCTCAGAGTTCCTTTTACAGCCGAGAAAGGACAGCTGGATCAGCCAGGTGTTGTGGTGAAAGTGGGACATCCATTTCTCTTAAAGCATGTATATCAAGACAAATTAGATGACCATGCGATGGTTGGAAATGTGGGAGCATCCTTTAACCAATTCCAAGAACCAAAAGAGAAAGATGGAGATGTGTCTAAAGCTTATACCGAAGTTGGCTTTTCACTCGTCAAGGAATTAGAAGATGCACTGCTTTAAAGGCTGATCAGCTCATCCTCTGGATGAAGCTCATATCCAAAGGGAGGATTCATCATGGGTCCTTCTTTTTTTTGTACGCCTACGATGATCACATGATGCTCTAGAAAGTGATGGAGCACTGTTAAGAACGTTTCTCCCGCTAATGAAGCTGGTACAGGAATGATGGTGACATGTTTATGCAGTGTCATATTTCGTTTTTTCTTTAACGTCATGAGCTGTTCCTTTAAAAGAAAATGTTCGACCATTAAATGATTCACAGCATCAGATGTATGGATGACTTGATTGGCTCCAGCACGCTCGGCATTTTTCACGTAACGATCTGTTAAAATCTCAATTAGGCAGTATAACGAAGGATTTAATCCTTTTGCTGCGAGCAATGTTAAGACACTCTGCATATCGGCTGTCAATTCATTTTCATGCTGATCTGCGGTAATCATGAGTGTATCTGCGCCTGTAATATTGGCTTTGCGAAGTGTGACATCTTCCGTACCATGTCCTTTAATAAAATGAACATTTTCTAAAAGAGGCCCTTCCTTCAAGGAGTCATCAATCAGTACAATCGGCATGGCTGGATCAATCGTTTGAAACGATTGAAGCAGTTTGCTCGTTTTCTCATTCCAGCCGACGATAATCAGGTGCCCTTTTCCCTTAAAAGTAACTTTCCCCTCTACATAATGGTGCTGCTTGCTAAACACAGCGGCAGCAAGCGTGGCGAAGTAAGCCGTGACAAAGCTTGCACCGATAAAAATGAGAGCCATACCAGCCACTTGTCCAGGCATGGTTTGCGGCACAAAATCACCGTATCCAACAGTAGAGATAGTAATGAGCGCCCACCAGATCCCATCAAAGATCGTATGGTACTGCTTTGGTTCAACTAAAACGATTAATTGACCAAAAAAGAGAAGTATGAAACAAATGATGATGGCAATGCGAAGATAAAGAGGCCACCTTAGCCAAGCGATAAAGATACGGTTTGATTTCATCGGACTCTTCCTTTCAGGAGACTGCTAATGTCAGTATGCCCGATTGAGGAACATTTTTTCATCTTCGTCATGTATTGAAATAGATCCCATATCTTAAAATAAGAGAGGAGAAGGAGGGATTCGAATGTCGTTCGTTCAAAAGACCGTACTTCTTTTTATCGGCGCCCACTTTTTGTCATCTGCTGTGATCTTGCTTGTGTTTGACTTAAATGCTGTGAATCATTTCATGAATGATTTCTCGTGGCTGCGTTTTTTTCAAGACCTATACGGAACGGTGACCTTTTATACAGCATGCTTAGGTGTGTTCTTCTTTTTCATTGGCGCTGTCCTCCCCCTTAAAAAGACCTAGTGCTTTTTGCTGTACACGTTACATAAAAGTCATTAAAATTGTAAATAAATATATAAAATAAAAAGGAAGCTGATGAGCATGCTGTTTTTTTATTTTTTAACATTTGCCGCATTGGGATTGTCATTTTGGGCACAATTTAAAGTGAAGAATAATTTTGAAAAGTATTCAAAGGTCGAGGCAGCCAGTATGAAAACAGGCGCTGAAACCGCTCGATATATTTTAGATCGCAACGGGTTATACGACGTGCCTGTTGAACCGGTAAGAGGAACTTTGACTGATCATTACGACCCGACGCAGCGTGTGGTTCGTTTATCTGAACCAGTGTACTACGGCCATTCGATTTCGGCCATTTCAGTCGCATCACACGAGGTCGGACATGCCTTGCAGCATCAGGAATCCTATGGTGCGCTTGTCTTGAGACATAAGATATTCCCTGTCGTGAACTTTGCATCTGGTGTTGCCCCGCTTTTATTTCTGGGTGGATTATTGCTAGGCAGCCTTAACTTAATCGGGCTTGGGATCATTTTGTTTTCAGCGGCTGTGTTCTTTCAGCTTGTCACATTGCCTGTCGAGTTTAATGCAAGTTCTCGTGCAAAAGATATCATTGTTTCAGAAGGAATCATTAGAAGCAGTGAAGAAAGAGGTGTGAACAAGGTATTAAATGCTGCAGCTCTAACGTACGTAGCAGCAGCTCTTGTCTCCCTGTTTGAATTGCTTCGTTTTGTAATGATCTTCCTAAATGGCCGTAATGATTAATTGACGCCAGAGGAGGTGAGCCCTTACCAATGTTAGGTAAGGGTTTTTTTGTACATTTTAAACGTATTTTTAGTCATATTACTCATTGCTGCGACAGCATTTTTTGTTGTCACTGAATTTGCGATTGTGAAAATTAGAGGCTCCAAAATCAATCAGCTGATCGAAAGCGGTGATAAGAGAGCCATCCATGTTCAAAAACTCATTTCAAATCTCGACGAATATTTATCCGCTTGTCAGCTGGGGATTACCATCACTGCATTAGGCTTAGGGTGGTTAGGAGAGCCGACGGTGGAGCATTTCCTGCATCCGCTTTTTGAAAAATTAGAGCTTCATTCCGCATTGACAGACATCTTATCGTTTATCATCGCATTTGTGATCATTACGTTTTTACATGTCGTCGTTGGAGAACTGGCGCCTAAAACGATTGCCATTCAAAAGGCAGAGGCCGTCAGTCTTGTGACAGCAAAACCACTGATTTTTTTCTATAAAGTCATGTACCCGTTTATTAAAGCATTAAATGGGGCTGCGCGAGGCATTGTGAAATTATTTGGTTTTCATTCTGTCAAAGAACATGAAGTGGCGATTAGTGAGGAAGAATTGCGTCTCATTTTATCTGAAAGCTACGAGAAGGGCGAGATCAACCAATCTGAATATAAATATGTGAATAAAATATTTGAATTTGATAACCGAGTGGCGAGAGAGATCATGATTCCTCGCACAGAAATCTCAGCCATCGACATTGAGCAGACGCTTGAGGATATCACGCATTATATGCTGAACGAAAGGTACACACGCTATCCTGTCATCAAAGAAGACAAAGATCACGTGATTGGTGTCATCAACAGCAAAGATGTATTTAAAGCAAGCTTCCTGAATCAAGAGGTTTCCATTGAAGACTTAATGCGTCCGGTGATTCGGGTGATTGAAAGTACCCCTGTTCAAGAATTGCTTATTTTGATGCAAAAGGAACGGATCCATATGTCGATGCTTGTAGACGAATACGGCGGAACAGCGGGACTCGTCACAGTAGAAGACATATTAGAGGAAATTGTGGGAGAGATTCGGGACGAATATGACCAGGATGAGACTCCGCATATTGTCAAAAAAGGGGACTTCCACTATGTGATGGATGGGAAAGCCTTGATTGATGAAGTAAACGATTTATTGGATTTAGCCATTGAAAATGATGATGTCGATACGATTGCTGGCTGGATGATGACGCATAAATTCGATATTGAGATTGGAGATACGATTGAAGCAGAAGGCTGTGAATTTAAAATCTTAGAGGCAGAAGACCATCATATTCGTACCATTGAAATAAAAAAGATTCACTTTTTCTAAAAACCTCGGAGCTCTTGACGAGGTTTTTTTGCTTGGTAAACTTTAGGTGAGGGGATCGTCTGCCTATTGTCAGAGATTTGTTTCACATAAAAAGGGTATGGTTTTATAGAAATGACAAAAAGGAGCAGCTCATATGAAAAAAATCGATTTACAAACAGACAGACGCGATGACATGATAGACGTCACGCACGAAGTCCATCAATATGTCCGGGAAACCGGCATCCAAAACGGAACCGTCATTGTCTATTGTCCACATACGACAGCAGGGATCACTATTAATGAAAATGCGGACCCAGATGTCAAACGAGATATGCTGCGCCGGCTTGACGAAGTCTTTCCGTGGGAACATCCAAAGGATCGGCACATGGAAGGAAATACAGCAGCACACATGAAAGCCAGTTATATGGGCGCATCTCAGCATGTTCTCATCAATTACGGTGATCTTGTGCTTGGAACATGGCAGGGAATATATTTCTGTGAGTTTGACGGGCCAAGGCATCGGCATTTTTATGTTCAGGTGTCATCAAACAAGTGAGGTGGGGAAATAGATGGGGGAATTCACAGCGTTACTTCAAATCAAACATGGGATCATCCAGGCGCCAATGGCAGGAGGCGCCGTGACGCCACAGCTCGCAGCAGCTGTTTCGCAGTATGGGGGGCTTGGCAGCTTAGCAAGTGGTTATGTGCAGCCTGAAAACATGAGACAGCAAATCAGACAGGTCAAACAGCTCACATCCCGTCCATTTCAGGTCAATGTCTTTGTGCCAGAACCAATTCCAGATATAAAACAAGAGGATGTGGCATTTTGGAAAAAGCGGCTGCCTGTATTACCAAAAACGCATATGATGCCTAGCGAAGAGGAATTATGGGGTGATTTTGAACAGAAAATCAACATTCTTCAAGAAGAAGATGTGCCAATCCTTTCATTTACATTCGCCTGTCCAGATGAACAAACGATTCATCGCTTAAAACAAAAGGGGATCTTTTTAATCGGAACGGCCACAACAAAAGAGGAAGCACTGCTTTTAGAGGAAAAAGGAATGGATGCCATTGTCCTGCAAGGAAGTGAAGCAGGGGGACACCGCGGCACCTTTTTACCATCAAAAGGAGATGCCTTGCAGGGATTGATCAGTCTGATTTCTGACGTCAAACAGATATGTCATGTGCCTTTGATCGCCGCAGGGGGCATCACGAATCGAGCAGGTGTGAAAGCAGCCCTGGAGCTTGGAGCGGATGCCGTTCAAATCGGTACACGATTTTTAGCCAGTCAGGAAAGCGCTGCAGCGGAAGTGTACAAAAAGGCCATTTTACAGGCAGAAGGCAGTGAAACAAAGGTCACAAGGCTTTTTTCTGGGAAAAGAGCAAGAGGCATTGTGAATCAGTGGATGGAGGCAGAAAAGCCGCATGAAGATAAGGTTCTTCCCTATCCAGTACAGCATGGATGGACAACGCCTATGCGAAAAGCGGCAGCCGCTGCGGGAAACCCTGAGCAAATGGCTCTTTGGGCAGGACAGGGCGTTGGCCGCATTCATTCAATTTTAACCGTTGAAGACATCATGCACGAACTCACGCAGACATAAATTCATGAGGGGGGTGTGACAGGATAGACATCTTAAAACATTCGTACCGGAAAAAAGGACAAATCGAATTTGTATTTGATGATTTTCCGCACTCTCCTGCCGTCCTTACCCCCATTCGTCATTACTATTTTGTTCGTTACGTGAAATGGAGCCGCCACGACCCTCCGGTCACAAGAAACGATCTAGAAGAAATGGAGATCCTTGCGAACACGATGCTTGGCACGCTCCAAGATTATCGCAAACGCAAGGCATACAAAGGCCCCTTGTCATAACCAATAGACAAGAGGCCTTTTTTAGCTGCCGAACATTTGCCTGAGATAAATGACATCCATCCGGGTGGTCTGCGGCAATAAATAAGCGGATTGAACAGCACCTGGCCGCCTTCTGTTGTTTAATTTGTCGATCATTTCTGCTGCTGTTAAAATGCCAAGCCCATGTCCGTAATATTGATCTTCTCCTAAGTAAATGACATTTTCCCCGCGCCATTGTGACTGCTGATAGCTAAACTCCGGATTCTCGAAATATAAACAATCTCCGTAAATAAAGTCATTTCCACGTTCTGTATAAATCGACAATGTATCATAATGCCAGTCATACAGTGTTAAACTTCGAAGCCTTCGATTGAACTTCTCGTCTCCTACCGTTTGCAGGACCCCCATATAAAATACAATGACTATCGCCGTTGCACATTCAAACGCATATTTTGAGCCATTTTCAAAAATGTCTTTGATCCCTCTAGATGGTTCAACTTGATAGCGCAGTTCTAGTGCTCCTGCCTCTGATACACGCCAAAATGCGTCATTTGCACGAGACCTTTGAAAGACGGCAAATGAGGCACCACTTTTATGCAAATCTCTTGCGGCATTCATAATGTTCGATCTTAAGGTCACCTCAAATAACAAATCTGATGCTTGCCTATAGCGGAACGTATCATTTGAAGCTTGTAACTGCATCAAAATGATTCGCTTTTGTCCCTCTAGCTGAAACGATGCCAGCTGATCATTTGTCACTGGCTGTCCTGAAAGGATAATCATATGAAAATCGCCCCCTTTTGTATTAGCGTATGCGCGATGCTTGGGCAAGGAATCAATTAGTGAAAATAAACAAAAAAGCATCCTTTTTATTTGAAAAACATGAAAATAATATGAAGTTGTCCGATATAAAACATAACGTTTAAAAGGAGGAAAACCATGAAAAGTGCAATAAAATGGTTGAAAAAACCATCGATTTCAAAGAGACTGATTATTTCATTCACACTTGTTCTCGTCTTACCAATCATTACACTAAGTGCGATTTCATATCAGATTGCCAAACAAGAATTAGATCATGAAATCATGTACGGAGCGAATGCAAGAGTCAATGAGCTGAATGACTTGATCGAGCAAAAGCTTTTGAACAAAGAAAACGCGGTGAAACTCTTTACCGAAACGTCCACTGCAAACGACTTTAAAAAGAAAAACCAGCATGAACTTTATGAGCATTTTGAGATATACAGCAAAATCAATGAAGAAGACGTAGTTGGTTTTTATGCAGCAAGTAAAAAGCGTGATTTCGTTCAGTTTCCTAAAGTAGACATGCCAAAAGGCTATGATCCAACAACACGCGATTGGTATCAACAAGCAATGCAGGATGAAAAAGGTGAACCTGTTGTCACCAATCCATACATCTCTGCTACAACAAATGGCATGGTTGTCACGATCGCTCAGCGCCTGAAGGACGGGTCGGGAGCCATCGGGATCGATATCGATGTTCAGGACATTGTTGATAAAATAAAGGAAATTAAAATTGGACGAGAAGGCTATCCAATTATTGCAAATAAAAACAAACAAATTGTGGCTCATCCAGAAGAAAAATCAGGCTCTAAGGTCACAGAAAATATTTCATCTATCCTTTACAGCGGCAAAGAAGGAAATGCAACTTATGAGAATAAAGGAGAGCAAAAGCGTCTCGTTTTTGTCACGAATGATTTAACAGGTTGGAAAATTGCTGGAACGATGTTTGTATCAGAAACAGAAGAAGCAGCACTGCCAGTTTGGAATTCTGCCATTATTCTTTTAATTTCTTCATTTATCCTTGGCGGCATCGCAATCTTTTTCATCGTTCGCTCCATCACAATTGGGCTTAGAAAGCTGGTTGATTTCTCAAACAAAGTGAGTGAAGGCGATTTAACCGAAACTCTTGAAACCAAATCGAAGGATGAAATAGGGGATCTGACAAGAAGCTTTAGCAAGATGAGTGAATCCCTTCGCGAAGTCATCCGAGCTGTACAACATTCTGTCGACAATGTGGCTTCTGCTTCAGAGGAGCTGACCGCAAGTGCCAGCCAAACGAGTCAAGCAACAGAGCATATCACGATGTCGATTGAACAATTTTCAAATGGAAATGAAGCGCAAAACGAGAAATTCGAATCTAGTACGAATCAGCTTGTGGCGATGAATGAAGGATTACAAGGCATGTCACATACCTCATCAGAAGTGGCTGCTGTCTCACTTCAATCGACAGAGGCTGCTGGTCAAGGCGGCCGCATTGTTGAAAGCACAGCCAACCAAATGAAACATATCGATACATCTGTACAAGAAGCAGAACAAGTCATGAAAGAATTAGAATACAAATCTAAAGATATTACGAGTATTTTAAATGTGATTAACGGCATTGCGGATCAAACGAATTTACTTGCGCTTAATGCAGCAATCGAAGCAGCAAGAGCAGGTGAATCGGGGCGCGGCTTCTCCGTCGTTGCAGAGGAAGTGAGAAAACTAGCTGTCCAATCCGCAGATTCAGCGAAAGAAATTGAAAAGCTGATCCAAGAAATTGTGTTAGAAATTGCTAAATCTCAAGATATGTTCAAAACGGTCAATCGAGAAGTAAATGCAGGACTCGGCATGACAGAAGAGGCAAAAGAAAGCTTCCAGAACATTTATGAGGCGGCAGAAGGAATGTCGAAAAAACTGACCCAATTAAACGATACGGCGATTGACCTATCGAGCGGTTCAAAGCTTGTGTCACAAGCCATGCAGGAGATTCGTCAAGTCTCAAGGGAAAGCGGAGCGAACATTCAAGACATTGCTGCTTCTGCTGAACAGCAGCTGGCATCTATGGAAGAAATTACGTCCTCTTCTGTGACACTTGCAAATATGGCAGAGGAACTAAAAGAGTTAACAAGTCAATTTAAAATCAATTAAAAAACGATAAAAAAATATCCAGAATTGTCTGGGTATTTTTTTATTTTTAAACGTCATTTCCAGTCTCTAAAAATATACCTTTTATCCGATAATAACTTTAGAGAAGTAAAGGGGGAAAGATAAAATGGGAAAAATGATCCAATGGTTCAAAAAACCATCCATTTCAAAAAAATTAATCATTGCCTTTTTGGTAGTCCTTATCCTACCAACCGTCGCACTGACAATTAGTGCGTTTTTCACATCAAAGACAGAGCTAGACAAACAGATTATGGGCAGTGCTATGAGTCAGGTCAATGCATTTGATACTTTAATCAATGAGAATATTGGAAACAAAGCAGATGCTGTGACACTGTTTACAGACTCTCTCAAAGCTTCTAATCTTCAAGAAAAAAATAGAAATGCGACCATTAAAGAATTGCAGCAATATGGAAAAATTAATGAAAAAGATGTTTCTGCTATCTATGCAGGCTCTGAAAAGGGATTGTTCATGCAATACCCAGTTCAAAAGATGCCTGATGGCTACGATCCAAGAGAGCGGCCATGGTATCAAGAGGCGCTCAATGCAGAAAGCGGCAAACAAGTCATCACAAAACCATACGTAGCAGCATCCACAGGTAAAATGGTCATCACCATTGCTCAAAAAATGAAAGATGGTTCAGGTGTCATCGGGCTTGATATGGAAATTGACAGCCTGCTTCAAAAATTAAAAGAAATCAAAATTGGACAAAAAGGCTATGCCTTCATCATGGAAAAGGATAAAACCGTTCTAGCAGATCCAACCCAAAAGCCAGGAAGTCAAGTCAACGAAAATCTAGCGAATATTATTTTTAAAAACAAAGAAGGAAGCGGCAGCTACTCGCTCAAAGGAACAGATAAAAAGGTTGCGTATGTGACCAATGAATTAACCGGCTGGAAAATCGGTGGAACGATGCTCGTATCAGAGGTAGAAGATGCGGCAAAGCCAGTTTTCCATACAGCCATTATCGTGTTCAGTGTGACACTTATCGTAGCAGGAACCCTCATCTTCTTTATCGTCCGCTCTATATCAAAGAGATTATCCAACCTTGCCCGCTTCTCGAAAAAAGTCAGCAATGGTGATTTGCGTGATAAGCTTCAGATCCAATCAGATGACGAAATTGGACAAGTTGGTAAAGGCTTTAATACGATGATTGACTCATTAAGATCACTCATTGGTGCTGTTCAAACCTCAGTCGAAAATGTCGCTTCTTCATCAGAAGAACTGACCGCCAGCGCAGGACAAACAAGTAAAGCAACAGAGCATATCACATTAGCCATTGAACAATTCTCCAGCGGAAATGAAAGCCAAAATGATAAAGTGGAATTGAGCTCAGACGAGTTAGAGGAAATGAACCGAGGCCTTCAGCACATGAATGAATCTGCTGAATCGATTACCGCTTCATCGATCAAATCAACAGATATCGCAGGGGAAGGCGGACAGCTTGTTGAAAAAACTGCTTCTCAAATGAATGTCATTGATCAGTCAGTGAAAAAAGCAGAGAATGTCATTAGTGCACTGGAAAGTAAATCAAAAGACATTACACAAATTCTCGGTGTCATCAATGGAATCGCCGATCAAACGAATTTACTTGCACTAAATGCAGCGATTGAGGCAGCAAGAGCTGGGGAATCCGGTCGAGGCTTCTCCGTTGTAGCAGAGGAAGTAAGGAAACTTGCTGTTCAATCTGCCAATTCAGCGAAAGAAATAGAGAATTTGATCAAAGAAATTGTTCAAGACATCGATGTATCACAGGAAGTATTCACTGCGGTGAATCGAGAAGTTCAATCAGGCTTAAGCTTCACTGAACAAACGAGAGGAAGCTTCCACAATATTTTCGAAATGACAAAAGAAATTTCAGATCAGCTTCAAACGATGAATCAAACAGTGGTCCAGCTTTCAAAGGGCTCTGCACATGTTTCAGAGGCTGTCCGTGAGATCGCAGACGTATCACGAGAAAGCTCCGCAAATATTCAAGACATTGCCGCCTCAGCAGAAGAGCAACTGGCGTCAATGGAAGAAATCAGCTCGTCCTCTGCCACACTCTCTTCTATGGCAGAAGAATTGCGTGATTTGATTAGCAAATTTAAAGTCGAATAGACATGATGAAAAGAGCCTCCAGCTAGGAGGCTTTTTTAAATTGAATAAACCAAAAGAAATAGGCTATTATACTTATTTTGATGTTTTTCGGAACATTGGACCTTGAAAATTGATTCATATTACCTAAGAATGGAGGAGGAAGATCACAAATCATAAATCAAAAGGAGTAGGGTAATGAAAAAAATCAACTTTTTTAAGCACTTGACGATGTCGAAGAAATTAATTACTGCATTCTTAGCGATTCTCCTAGTGCCAATTCTCGTATTGGCAGCATTTTCTTATGAGGTGGCATCCAAGTCTCTCAATGATGAGATTATGTCTAGTGCTGCAAATAGTGTTAAGCAATTAAACGAACTCATTAATAAAGATGTACAGCCTAAAATTGACATTGTGTCATACTTATCCAAATCGGTGAAAAAGAATGAATTGGCCTCTAAAAACAAAGATTTACTCAAGGTGAAATTAGAGCAACTATCGGAAACTGATGAAGATGTGGTGGAAGTATTTGTTGCAGATCAAAATGGTAAACTAACAGAATATTCCAAGATCCATAAAGGCAGTGCAAAGAGCATCAAAAATGAGCCATGGTTTCAACAATCGATGGGAGATGAGAAACCCATCATTTCAGATCCTTTTATAGATAAGTCATCTGATGACCTGCTCATTACAATATCAGAACAATTAGCAGATGGTTCTGGTGTGATTGGGGTCAATATGCGATTGAACACTGTCGTAAAAGATACAAACAGCATCAAAATTGGCCAAGAAGGCTATGCCTTTGTCGCCACGTCAGATAAGCGTTATGTTGCCCATAAAACGGACAGCCGAAGCAAATGTTTTTTGATACAAATGAAGCGACAGGCTGGAAGATTGCCGGGACGATGTATGTCAACGAAGTAAAGGAAGCCGCACAGCCAGTGCTCGACTTAACAATGATCATACTTGCAGCTGCAATTGTCGTAGGCGGTATGGCGATTTATTTTATTATTAAATCCATTCGAAAACCACTGATAGAGCTCTCTGAATCGGCTGAGAAAATCAGTCAGGGAGACCTTACCCAGCATATTGAGGTACGTACTCACGATGAAATCGGCAAGCTTGCGCAGAGCTTTAATGATATGTCTGCAAAGCTGAAACAAGTCATCCAAGCCGTCCAGAATTCAATTGAAAATGTGGCGGCCTCATCTGAAGAATTAACGGCAAGTGCGGGACAGACAGCTCAAGCGACCGAGCATATTACATCATCTATTGAACAGTTCTCAAACAGCACTGAACATCAAAATGATATGATTGAAAAAAGCTCAGTCCAGCTCAACGAAATGGATCGCAGCTTATCGCACATGGTCGACACCACCTCTCATATGAGGGAATCGTCGATCGAATCTAGCAAAACCGCTCAGGCTGGTGGAGAACTCGTTCAAAAAACAGCAGGTCAAATGCAGACGATTGAGCAGGCAGTGAAAGAAGCAGAGCTTGTCATTGCAGGCTTAGAGCAGAAATCAAAGGACATTACAAACATTCTAGGTGTCATCAACGGCATCGCAGACCAAACGAACCTTCTTGCCTTAAATGCAGCGATAGAAGCCGCACGAGCAGGTGAGGCAGGCAGAGGCTTCTCTGTTGTCGCAGAAGAAGTTCGCAAGCTGGCAGAGCAATCAGGAAGCTCTTCAAAAGAAATTGAAAGCCTGACGAACGAGATTGTAGAGGAAATTGAAAAATCACAAAAAATGTTTAAACAAGTAGCGGGTGAAGTTCAGTCTGGATTAAACATGACAGATGAAACAAAAGTGAGTTTTGAGAAAATCACCCATAAAACATCTGAATTGACTGAACAAATGAAACAAATGAACGGATCAGCCAAAGAGCTTTCACATGGCTCGAACGATATTTCACATGCGGTCAATCAGATCAAAGAGCTTTCACGAGAAAGCTCTGCAGGCTTCCAAGATATTGCGGCTTCTGCAGAAGAACAGCTGGCATCAATGGAAGAAATCAGCTCATCCTCTGCCACTTTATCACAGATGGCAGAAGAATTAAGAGAGCTCATTAAACAATTTAAAATGTAAGAGATGTAGTGAAACACCTGACGTTTTGGCGTCAGGTGTTTTTCCTTTCACTGCATATAAATTGGGTATTTTGGACTTATTTAGACTTTAATAAGTTAAAAAAGTAAACAACCTAGTAGTACTTCCGATATATATACTATCTTACTAAAAGGAGTTTTCTTTTTTATGAAATTCATACAGTATTTCCGAAAGCCATCTATTTCAAAAAAGCTCGTATTCTCTTTCTTATTTATTCTCTTATGCCCAATCATTGTATTGGCATACTCGTCATATCATACTGCGAGCACCTCCTTAAATGATCAAATCATGCAAAGCGCAAAGGAAAATGTAGAGCAGCTAGATAAAAATATTACGAAGGTTGTGAAAGTGAAAACAGACGCGGCCGATTTCTTTAGTCAATGGATCACGAAGAAAAAACTCAAGCAAAAAGGAACGACTGATATTCAAGGACGCTTTGAGCAGTTCATGAGTATGAATGATGACACAGAAGGCATTTTTGTCGCTTCAAGTGATGGCAAAGTATTTTCAAGATATCCTCATAAAAAAATGCCTGCTGACTATGTCGCAACTGAGCGAGATTGGTATAAAGATGGCTGGGCGAAAAACGGTGAGCTGTCTGTTTCAGCTCCGTACCCAACCGCATCAACCGGTACTCTTGTTGTGACAATCTCTAAAAAACTAGAGGACGGATCAGGTGTCATTGCGATGAACCTAGACATTGCGAATCTAGTGAAAGAGTCAAATAGTATTAACATTGGTAAACAAGGCTATGCCTTTATCGGAAGCCCTGATCGTACCTTTGTTGCCCATCCAACGAAAAAAGCTGGGTCCAAATTATCTGGTGAGTGGTTAGAAAAACTCTATTCACAAGATAAAGGATCTATGAGTTATATGTTTGAAGGAAAAGAAAAGCAAATGGAGTTCACCACAAATAAGGCAACTGGCTGGAAGATTGTCGGTACAATGTTTGTAAGTGAAGTAGAAGAAGCTGCGCAGCCAGTCTTTAACATGGCCACCATTATTTTAGCCGGCGCCCTCATCATTGGCGGTATTCTTATCTTCTTTATCATCCGTTCGATTACAAAACCACTTTCCATGCTTGTCTCATCTTCGAAGAAGATCAGTGAGGGAGATTTGACAGAAAAAATTGACGTCAGGTCACAAGATGAAATTGGACAGCTTGGCACAAGCTTTAATGAAATGAGTGAGTCACTAAGAGATGTCATTCAAGCCGTACAAACATCTGTTGAAAACGTGGCTTCATCATCTGAAGAACTGACGGCAAGCGCAGGTCAAACAACAAAGGCAACAGAACATATTACATCATCTATTGAAACATTCTCAAACGGTAACGAAAATCAAAGCGAAATGGTTGAACAAAGTGCGGCCCATTTGAAACAAATGAATGAAGGACTGAACGAAGTCGCACAAACCTCTGATGTGATCACGGCGTCATCTGTTCAATCAAAAACAGTAGCGG
This sequence comes from Bacillus sp. SIMBA_154, assembly GCF_046536015.1. Lineage (NCBI taxonomy): Bacteria > Bacillati > Bacillota > Bacilli > Caryophanales > Bacillaceae > Bacillus > Bacillus sp. SIMBA_154. Next base: position 5,319 of record NZ_JAWJBV010000015.1, on the reverse strand, counting down.
AAACAGGCGGACAGCTTGTGGAGCAAACAGTTGGCCAAATGAAAACAATCGACCATTCAGTGAAAGAAGCTGAAGGTGTGATCAACGGACTAGAGCATAAATCAAAAGATATCACAAACATCCTAGGTGTGATTAACGGCATTGCAGATCAAACGAATTTACTCGCACTTAATGCAGCCATCGAAGCAGCACGTGCAGGCGAGTCAGGCAGAGGCTTCTCGGTTGTCGCAGAAGAAGTACGTAAACTAGCGGTTCAATCATCAGATTCAGCAAAAGAGATTGAAAAGCTCGTGAAAGAAATTGTATCTGAAATTGAAACATCTCAAAATATGTTCAAATCGGTGAATGAAGAAGTGAAAAATGGTCTTTCTATTACAGACCAAACGAAAGAAAGCTTCTCACAAATTAACCAGCAAACAGCGGAAATCGCAACAAGAATTAATGAAATGAATACAACGGTACGCGAGCTTTCAAAAGGATCTGAGCAAATTTCTCGAGCAGTCAATGACATTGCAGATGTATCGAGAGAGAGTTCAGCAAGCATCCAAGATATCGCGGCATCTGCTGAAGAGCAGCTCGCTTCTATGGAAGAGATTAGTTCTTCCTCTACGACTCTTTCCCAAATGGCGGAAGAGCTGCGAGATTTAATTAAAAAATTCAAGATCAATGAATAATGAAAGTGGTTCTCCTCAAGGGGAACCGCTTTTCTTTTTAAGAGATGATCTCGTACAATAGAGGAAATCGGAAGAAAAGGAGAGATGTTATGCGTTTATCAGATAAGAAGGTCATTGCGTTTGTGAGTGATGATTTTGAAGATTTAGAGCTATGGTATCCAGTTCTACGTTTAAGAGAGGAGGGCGCAACCGTCCATCTCGTAGGAGAAAAAGCAGATCATGAGTACATCGGCAAGTATGGAGTGCCTGCCGTATCCGATGCAGATTTTTATTCCATTCAAGCTGACGATTATGATGCTGTGCTCGTTCCAGGCGGATGGGCGCCTGATAAACTGCGCCGATATCCAGAAGTATTAGATATTGTCCGTACGTTTGATGCGAAAGGCAAACCAATCGGACAAATTTGCCATGCTGGCTGGGTGCTGATTTCAGCCGGAATCCTGCAAGGCAAAAAAGTGACAAGTACACCTGGTATTAAAGATGATATGACGAATGCTGGTGCGGACTGGTTTGATGAAGCAGTTGTCACAGATGAACATCTCGTTTCAAGCAGACGTCCACCGGATCTTCCGCCATATGTGAAAGCATTTGCGGATGTATTAGCGGCAAAATAATTGTCTTCACACTGAACGAAAAACAAAGGGCGAAAATAAACATCATTGTCGCCCTTTGTTCATCATCTCATGCCCCATTAAGTGTGTCTGTCGGCAGGATACGTAATGCCCATTTGCCTTCTCGCTTCGTCCATGACGGATATGGTTTGAACAGATAAGGCAAATGCATTGACCGGAGACTGTCCCTTTCCTTGCTGAATACACTCAATAAAATGATCAATTTCATAATACATGGCTGGCTGATCATCTTTGAGAGAGATGTCGGTTTGATGTCCATGACGATCATGGATCGTGATACGAGAAGGACGGTGGAATTGATCAATGACCATTGTGGCATCTTCTCCTTGAATTTCAGCAGATAAGTGGGACGTTGAGATTTTTGAATGAAAAAGAAGTGCTTGATGCCCGTCATACTGTAAAAGTAATGAGCCGCTCCCATCCACCCCAGAAGAAAGCTTATAGCCTCTCGCTGTGATTTGATTTGGCAGGCCAAATAAATAAATGGCTGGAAAGACGAGATACACACCGATATCCATTAAAGAGCCATTAGATAATTCCGGCTTAAAGGCGTTTGGAATCTCACCGTCTCGGTAGGCGTCGTATCTTGAGGAATATTTACAGTAATGGGCGACCACTTGCCGAATAGGACCTAGTTGATCCAGGTGCTGTTTGATTTGAAGAAAATTTGGTAGAAATGTTGTTTTCATTGCTTCCATTAAACAAACTTGATGTTTTTTCGCTGCGGCAATCATCTGTTCAGCTTCTTTTCGATGGGAGGCTAACGGCTTTTCGCATAAAACATGCTTTTGATGCTCCATCATCAACATGGCTTGCTCTTTGTGAAGGGCGTTTGGGCTTGCAATATATACAGCATCAAACGCATCACTTTCCGCCATTTTCTGTAAGCTGGTAAAGACCGTATCAATTCCGTACTTTTCTGCAAATGCCTGTCCTTTTTCAGCGGAACGTGAATAGACGGCTGTGCATGTAAAATCCGTAATTCCTTCACCAGCCTGTAAGAAGCGATCTGTAATCCAGTTCGTTCCGATGACAGCAAATCGAATCATGTCATTCCCTCCTTCTGCTTTTCTCTGATTATACATGCTTTGAAAGCGTTTGTATGAAAGAATATTCTTTTTATTGAAAAGCGGATGAAACCTTTATCTAGGCTGATGCGTCTTACATAAAGGATATAAATGTACGAAAAGTGGGTAGTTTCTTCCTTCATTCGGGTAATACTCAGAAAGAAGGGAGAGGAGGAAACGAACATGAAGCGCATCCTGCATATAGGAAGTACATACGTCTTTGCGCTTTTATTCATAGCAGCCGGTGTTTTTCATGTGATAGAGCCAGGCGGCTTTGCCCGCATGTTGAATGGCTGGCCATTTCCCTATGTGATGGTCTATGCTACTGCTTGCTTGGAATGGCTGCTGGCAGTTCTACTGCTTCTGCCAAACGTCAGGATTGCGGCAGCAAAAGGGATTGCTGTCTATCTTGTACTCATTTTCCCAGCAAACCTATTTGCGGCGCGAGAGGGGATTCCATTTCCAGGTCAAGAGAGCACAGAACGAGCCATGCTATGGATGAGGCTCATTGGACAACCGATTCTGATTTTATGGGCAATGTCCATTGCAATATTGGAAAAAAAGCTAAAACAATGATCACCATATCATGATCAAGTAGTGTACAATTTACTAAAAAATAGCCCGTGTTTGGAGGAACGATATGAATTCTATGCAAATGTGGAGCAGTCGATTTAGAAAATTCTTTCTTGATAACAAGTTTGTTCTCTTTTTACTCGTCCTGCTATTAATCGGATTGAATATCCTTGTTTTCATGAAAACATCTTTTATTTTCATACCGCTCATTGTACTCGTCAAAACCATTGCCTTACCGATTATTCTAACGGGGGTTGTGTATTATTTATTAAATCCGGTTGTCAACTTGTTAGAGAGATTTAGAATCAAGCGGATCTATTCGATTTTGCTTTTATATCTTGTCATTATTGGCGTTATGACAGTGACCATTGTGTCCATTATTCCTTTCTTACAAGCGCAAACCATGAGTTTGTTTCATAACCTTCCGAAATACGTCGATACGGTAGAAGATCAAATTAGACAATTAACAGGCAGCAACTTCATTAATCAAGTGCAAAATACGATGAACTTTAATGTGTCTGAATTAGCCAGTAAAGCGTCAACCCAAGCGACAAGTATTTTGGAAAGCACCTTCACCGGTGTAGGGACATTTTTGGGTGCGCTGACTGAAATCATTATCTCGATTGTCACAGTCCCATTCATTCTATTTTACCTATTAAAAGACGGCAAAAAATTGCCGGACTATTTCTTGAAATTTATTCCGAATAAGCTAAGAGATCATACACATATCGTGCTGCATGAAATGAATCATCGCCTTAGCTCATATATTCGCGGGCAGATCATTGTCAGCTTCTGTATCGGTGTTCTTCTCTTAATTGGATACATGATTATCGGTTTAGACTACGCCTTACTGCTGGCCCTCATTGCCTCATGTACAAGTGTCGTTCCTTATCTGGGCCCAACGATTGCCATTACACCAGCGATTGTGATTGCCCTTGTCACGTCACCAATTATGCTGTTAAAATTGATCATTGTTTGGACGGTTGTCCAGCTGATTGAAGGGAAATTCATTTCTCCGCAGGTCATGGGGAAAAACCTTCATATCCATCCGGTTACCATCATTTTTGTTCTTTTAACAGCTGGTAAATTGTTCAGCGTGATCGGCATCATTGTCGCTATTCCGACGTACGCCGTTCTGAAAGTCATCACGACCCACTTATTTGATTGGTTCAAAATGCGATCCAATTTGTATAAAGAAGAAAAGGTTTGATGTCATAATCTTTTTTTGAAAAAAATATAGTATCATAAAGACGAGCTTTCGAAACAGAAAGCTTATCTTTATGTGGACATAGATGGTTTGCCTGTTCAAAAGATCAGAATTGAAAGGAAAGAAAATCATGAATTTATGGGATTTATTCGTGGCACTGGTTTTAGGAATTGTCGAGGGGTTAACAGAGTATGCACCTGTCTCATCTACAGGGCACATGATCATTGTCGATGATCTTTGGTTAAAATCGAAGGAAATTATTACGCCAGAGGCAGCAAACACATTTAAAGTCGTGATCCAGTTAGGCTCTATTCTAGCTGTAATGATCGTGTTCAAAGATCGTATTTTGAACTTGTTAGGCTTAAAGAAAAATATCACAGAAGAACAAAAGCGCAGTGGACATAAGCTGACCATTGCTCAAATTGCTGTTGGACTCGTCCCAGCCGTCATTTTAGGATTCTTATTTGAAGATTATATTGATAAATATTTGTTTGACGTCAGAACGGTCGCTGTCGGTTTGATTTTAGGGGCGGTGCTGATGCTTATCGCTGACTGGATCAATAAACGTAAAACAGAAACAAGCTCTGTGGACAACATGACGTACAAACAGGCACTTTATATCGGGCTGTTTCAATGTTTGGCATTATGGCCTGGCTTCTCGCGTTCAGGTTCTACCATCGCAGGCGGCGTTATTCTTGGTCTGAACCACCGAGCTGCAGCTGACTTTACGTTTATCATGGCGATGCCGATTATGGCGGGAGCAAGTTTCTTAACACTCGTGAAAAATGCCGAATATTTAACAACAGATATGCTTCCATTTTTTATTGTCGGCTTTGTGAGTGCGTTTATTGTAGCTCTCTTTGTTGTTCGATTCTTCCTAAAATTGATCAATAAAATCAAACTGGTGCCTTTTGCGATATACCGAATTATCCTAGGTCTGATTTTATTTATCCTGTTTATGTAATGATGTAAACTACTCTTTTAAAAGAGTAGTCAGGCTGTCGAGAAAATCTCGACAGCTTTATTTTTTTCTTAAAATTTACATCTCCTCATTTTATAATAGAGAAAAGTCCACTAAAGGAAGGTGTTTTTCTCATGTTCCACACTAGAAATTCTTCTCAGCACCAAGCCGAATTTGTATTGCTAGATCAACTGGTCGAAGAGGA
>NZ_JAWJBV010000014.1:0-88346 GCF_046536015.1 Bacillus sp. SIMBA_154 | reverse complement strand
TTTCTCTATTATAAAATGAGGAGATGTAAATTTTAAGGAAAAAAATAAAGCTGTCGAGATTTTCTCGACAGCCTGAGTCACTAAGTACGTACTTAGTGACTTTTCGTATAACACATTCTTCGCTCATATGTGCCCGTTTATGGGAGGTTAGGCTTCAAAGGGTTCGCCAGCTTCGTGGGTTCCTTCTAGAACAAGGATCCCTTTTTCAGCAGGCGCATCTGGAAGATCTAATTCTTTTGCAGAACAAATCATTCCGCTTGATGGTACACCTCTTAGTTCAGCATCTTTGATGATCAAGCCGCTTGGCATCACTGCGCCGACCTTGGCAACAACGACATATTGACCTTGATCGACGTTTGGTGCACCGCACACGATTTGTAATGTTTCTTCGCCAACATCTACTTGGCAAATGTTTAATTTATCTGCATTCGGATGCTTTTCCTTTTCCTTCACATAGCCGACAACAAATTTTGGTGATAGATCGACAGTCAACGTTTCACTGACACCGTTGCGGTTTAAAATTTCATTGATATCTTGAACAAGCGTTTCAGAAAGCGGTACAGATCCGTTTTCTTCAATTTTCATGTAAGTGGATGCGTTGAAGATATTAAAGCCTGTTGTTTCTTTTGTGTCTTGATTGAAGATTCTCACGACATCTCCAAACGTTTCATGACCTACTTCTTCTCTTGTCACATCTTTTAATGAAATAAGAAGTGTGTCGCCTACACCTTCTGCATTATAAAAAGCATTCATTCTTCAAAATTCCCTTCTACTACTGTTTTGGTCTGCTTTTCGCAAGAATAAAGATCGGTTCGAGCTTGCCCTCATCATATAAAAATGACAATGCGGTAATTGGAACCGTGCCGCTGGCGAAGAAGCTCATCGACATTTGCCCTAAAATATCATAGCCTGAATCATTGCGAACATCTGCAATGATGAATACATCTTGATGGGGAACAGAAATGGCCATCTGTCCCTCTATTTTTTGCGCGTATTCTTGTAAAATCGATTCATTTAAAAGTCTGCTGGCATCATATCCGTCATTGGCACGGAAGAAATAAAACCGATTGCCTGCGACTTCATCCATTTTCACCACGGTTTCAAGTGAGCGGACGTTAAAGCTTGCGGTTTCCCTGATTCGCTCTTTTGTCCAGTTTTCCTTTTGAAGCATCTTCTCATCAATTAATCTGTAGGTGCTTCCAAGGTCAAGCGCATAGTAGATTCTTGTTTCAGCTGTATGCTCATCAAAAACGAGCGGAATCTCGTCACTTGATGTCTCTGGAAAGGAAGTCGAACGAATAACCGGATAGATTTGCTTTTCTTTACCTGATATGTGCTGCGCTTCGCCTTTCATTGCGCTTAGTGCCTCTTTCACATAGTAAACGATCTCATCCAGTGTTTCATCAGGCTTTACTTCCCACTTCGCAATAATTGGCGGAAGCTCAAGCGTGATGCCTTTACCTGTTTGTTTATCTTCAATACGAAGCGTATCTTTTTCCCGGTCAAACTGGTGTGACCAGCTGTCACTCGTCAGACGGCTTTTCAATTGATTGGCAAGCTGTCTTGATGTCATTTTTGCCATAGTTAAGACTCTCCTTTCGTTATTTAGAAAGAGAATCTGTTAAAAATGCTTCAATCTCTTCCTTTGTCTTACGATCTTTGCTGACAAAGCGGTTGATCTCTTGTCCGTTTTTAAAGACTAAAAAGCTTGGAATGCCGTAAATTTCCCACTCTGCACAAGTGTCAATGAACTGATCTCTATCGACATAGAAGTATTCAAATTCTGGGTAGTTTGCTTCAAGCTCTGGTAAGAATGGTTCAATAAATGTACAGTCCGGGCACCAGTCAGCTGAGAATAGTAATACCGTTAAGTCTTGTTGAATTACTTTTTGTAATTCTTCGTTTGATTCAATTTTTTTCATGTTTCATTCCTCCAGTTTGTATGGTTAAATCTCCGAATTGTATATAGCCTTTCTTTCTCATCCATTCTGATACTACCAAACTAATCACTGCCGGGCCAACGATATGCAAGAGAGCAATCGCGAGTAGTACGGATGGATGAAACCCCATGACTGTGAGCGTCATCAGTTGTCCAACAAGACCGCTCGTTCCCATTCCTGCTCCTGCCGCATTATTGACCATCCCAAAGCCAATAATACCAATTGGTGCAAGAATAAGGCCCGCAATCGTCGGCGGAATGAGGATGAGGGGGTTTTTCACAATATTCGGTAGCTGCAGTTTTGACGTCCCAATGCCGACAGCGGCAAGACCGCCAAAGCGGTTTTCTCTAAAGCCTGCAGCGGCAAAGCCGACCATTTGAGCGCAGCAGCCGATCGTTGCAGCACCAGCCGCTGTCCCGCTTAAATCAAGCATCAGCGCAAGCGCAGCACTTGAGATCGGTGAGCTGAGCGCAAGTCCAACAATGGTTGCCACAAGCATACCCATGATCAGCGGACTTTGATCTGTTCCCCACATGATGAGCCTGCCTAGCCCTGTCATCATACCTTCAATCCCAGGGCCGATCAAAGCGGCGGTGAAAAAGCCCGTCATAATGGTGACAAGCGGTGTTAAGATAATATCAATTCTTGTCTCTCCACTGACAAGTTTGCCGATTTCCACACCAATTAATGCTGCGACAAAGCTTCCGGCAGGTCCTCCAAGCTCTGCTCCTGCGGCACCTGAGACCACACTCGCAAAAATGATCAGAGGAGATGCATTTAAGCGATACGCAACCGCTACGCCGATCGCCGGTCCCATGAGCCCCATGGCCAGCGTTCCCATTTTGATGATGAGTGGAAGTGATAACAGGCCGCCTGCTGTTTTTAAGATCAGCCCTACCACTAATGTTGCAAATAGACCTAAAGCCATATAAGAGAGTGCATCAATGAAATACACCTTTGGCGAAAGGGAAATGCCCTTTCTTTTCAAATAAGTCATCAACGTCGTCTTCCTGCTTTCTCATAGGAAAGACGAAGAGGCCTGTCCTTCCCATTATATGTAGTCTTCTTACGATGAAAAATAGTCTCTACCATGAATATCATAATCATATTTTTTTTGCTTTATCAAGCACTTCTTGTGTAACATGAAAAGAAACAGGACAAACCTTTACTAAGTTTGTGCACAAGGAGGAGATTGTTATGCAATTAACCGTCTATTTAGCTGGAGAAATTCATAGCCAGTGGCGTGATGAAATCAAGGAGAAAAGCCAATCTTTGAAGTTACCTGTAACATTTGTTGGCCCAATGGAGAATCATGACCGATCAGATCACATTGGTGAAGACATTTTAGGCGAACAGCCGAATGCCATTTTAAAAGACGATGCTGCTTCTGATTTGAACAATTTCCGTACCGAGATTTTATTGACCAAAGCAGATGTTGTCATTGCCCGCTTTGGTGAGAAATATAAACAATGGAACACTGCAATGGATGCATCTTCTGCCATCGCCAAAGGAAAACCTCTTATTTTGATCCGTCCAAAAGAGCTGCACCATCCATTAAAGGAACTATCAAACAAAGCAAATATCACTGTGGAAACAGTGAATCAAGCGATCAAGGTGTTATCTTACGTGTTTGAACAGCAATAAGAAAGAAGGCTGCCCTCATTGAAGAGGCAGCCTCAGCGTGAAGACAAACCCTCGCATTCGGTGTCAGTTCTGCGTGCTGGTGCTCACGAATATCAAATTCGCTCCGCGCCAGTACTCGGCCTTCCTAGACTTCAAGGGTTTTCATATCACGCTGAAAAGAAGCCAAAAGGATAAAATGTTTTTTAGTCTTTTGTCCTCTTTTCTATCATTTACACCTGTTGATAAATAGAATCCACCGTGCTTTGATCACAGCTTTTAACAAGACGAACAATTAACTCTTTTGCCGCAGCGTAATCATCCACATGCAAGACAGAATGACTTGTATGAATATAGCGCGCGCAAACACCAATCACAGCAGACGGCACACCTTGGTTTGAAATATGAACACGTCCAGCATCAGTACCACCCGGTGATACGAAATATTGATATGGAATGTTATTTGTTTCAGCAGTATCGAGTACAAAGTCTCTCATGCCACGGTGCGTAATCATCGTTCGATCAAAAATACGAAGAAGTGCACCTTTTCCAAGCTGGCCGAATTGTGTTTTGTCACCCGTCACATCATTTGCAGGACTCGCATCTAAAGCAAAGAATAGATCCGGCTGAATCATATTAGCTGCTACCTCTGCACCTCTAAGCCCTACTTCTTCCTGAACTGTTGCACCTGAATACAGCTGACATGAAAGGGTTTCGTCTTTTAATTCTTTTAATAATTCAATGGCAAGTCCGCAGCCATAGCGGTTATCCCAAGCCTTTGCTAAGATCTTTTTTGGATTCGCCATTGGGGTAAAGACCGTTGCAGGGACGATTTGCTGTCCTGGGCGAATGCCAAGCTCTTTTGCCTCTTCCTCGCTATCTGCACCAATATCAATGAGCATATCTGACGGCTTCACAGGTTTGCTTTTTTGTTCTGGTGTCAGAAGGTGAGGTGGTGTACTAGACACGACACCAGGAATTGGCCCATGATCGGTATGAACGTCCACACGCTGCGCGAGCATCACTTGACTCCACCAGCCGCCAAGTGTTTGAAAACGAATCATCCCGTTTTTCGTAATCGATGAGACCATGAAGCCCACTTCATCCATATGGCCAGCCACCATGATGTTTGGTGCCTTTTCTGGCCCCTTGCGTACGCCAAACACTCCGCCAAGACGATCCTGAATCAGTTCATCGGAATATTTCTCAAGTTCCTTTTTCATAAAAGCACGCACATGGTGCTCATTACCCGGAGTCCCCTGTAATTCTGTTAAATTTCGGAAAAGCGACAATGTTTCTTCGTTCATTCTACAGTTTACCTCGTTTCTATGTAATAACCATATATATTCCTATAAAAATAACACTCACTTTATACTATAAGAATTCTTTCGGTTTTCCAAGTATCTCTCCAGAAATTTTGAATATGCTTTTAAGTATTCGGATTTCTTAACATCAATGGACAAGTTTTGTATAATGGAAAAAACAGCAATACGGAGGTGCAGCACGTTGAAGTTAAAACATGTTTTGATTGGTGCGAGTATTGGCGTAGCCGCTGCAATGATTGCAAAGAAAGTATTTTTCCCTACGTATATCTCGTCTGAAAAAGCGTTAAAAATTGTGAAATCTGCTTTTAAACAGCGCGGTCCGATTGATGGCTCTTGGATCTATACTGTACCAGAGCCGTATACTGTAAATGGTGAAACGATTGATGTGTACAAATCTGGCATTACACGCTCTGCCTTTGGTGAGCTTGAACAGTACGAAGTCATGATTGATGCTAAAACAGGCATGATCGTTGATGTCATTGATTCTGTTGCTTGATAAAGAAAGCTTCGCAAAGACGTGTCCTTGCGAAGCTTCTTTTTTTATATGGCTTTGATTTTTTTGTACACAGGGTGCCACATGGCGTCTTGCACAGTCTGTATGAGATCATCCGGCGTTTCTTCGGCAATCCCTTCGTCAATCGCCGCTTGCGCAACACGGACAGCCACTGTGGCTGAAACCGTTCGAAGCTGCTCGACACTTGGCAGCATCGCCGCACCTGGTTTTCCGACATTGACCATGCTGGCAATGGCTTCAGCACTCGCCACAAACATGCTATTTGTCATCAGACGGGCTTTAGACACAATGGTTCCAAGACCAAGTCCTGGAAAAACAAGGGCATTATTTGCCTGCCCAATTTCATATGTGACCCCATTGTATTCCACAGGATCAAATGGGCTTCCCGTTGTCACAAGGGCACGTCCTTCTGTCCACTCAATCAGATCCTCCGGCTTTGCTTCTGAAAGAGGTGTCGGATTAGACATCGGTAAAATCGCTGGGCGCTCGACATGCGACGCCATTTCTTTCACAATTTCCTCTGTAAATGCCCCTCCTACTGTCGAGGTGCCAATTAAAATGGTAGGTTTAGCCTGCTTGACGACCTCTAACAAATCAATGGAATGCTTTGGACCATTACGCGCATAATCCTTTACTTCCTCAGAATGTCTTGCATATGGCTTTTGGAAAGGCTGAATTTCAGGTGAATCATCTGTGAGCAATCCATTTTTATCTATACACCAGAAATGGTCATATGATTCCTCTTCTTTGACCCCATCTCTTACGATAGCATCACGAATTTGCTCTGCTATGCCAATACCTGCTGTACCCGCTCCAAAGATGACGATTCGATGGTCCTTCAGCGGAACCTTCGATGCTTTTACACATGCCAGAACCGCAGCAAGTGAAACCGCTCCAGTTCCTTGAATATCATCATTGAATGTACAAATACGGTCCTTATATTTCTCCAAAATGGCGCGGGCATTCTTTGTACCAAAGTCTTCCCAGTGAAGAAGTGCATTCGGAAAGGTGGCGCGGGCAAGCTCAACATATTGATCAATGAACTCATCATAGCGCTCTCCTCGAACGCGAGAGTGCTGATTTCCGACATAAAGCGGATCATTCAAGAGACTTTCTTGATTCGTCCCGGCATCAAGCACCACTGCCAGCACGCGGCTAGGATCAATACCTGCCGCCGCTGTATAAACAGCCAACTTCCCCACTGAAATGGCTATGCCGCCAACGCCCCAGTCTCCGATGCCTAAAATGCCTTCTGCATCAGTCGCAACGATTAAGTCAATCGATTCATCGACACCGTAAGAGGCAAAAATCTCTTCCATGCCTTCTAGGTCATCAATGGATAAATAAAGTCCTCTAGGTTTTCTATACTCATGGCTATAACGCTGAATCGCCGTTCCTACGGTCGGGGTGTATACGATCGGAAGCATTTCCGCCAAATGATCATTTAATAATTTGTAAAAAAGCACTTCGTTTCTGTCATGAAGCGCTGTTAAATAAACATTTTTCCCAAGCGCATCTGGCTGTGCTTGGAACTGCTCATATGCACGCTTCGCCTGGTCTTCTAACGTTAAAACTTTAGGCGGGAGAAATCCCTTTAAACCAAGCTCTTCCCGCTCTTCCTTTGTAAATGCAACCCCTTTGTTTAAATAAGGGACAGACATGACTTCCATCCCTCTTAATGGTGTCTCGATAACATCACCCTGTACACGATAAAATTGATTCACCTGCACTCTTCCTTTCACAAGTTCATTTTGTCGTTATTTTGTGTGAAAGGCGAAAAAAACATACAGATGATCTTTTATCTTCCTGCTTCTCTTTTGACTTCATGTATGATTTGCCCGTCTTCATCCCACTTCACAGCGCGGTAAATGGCATCATGATAAAACAAGTACCATGCATTTTGTTCTTCTGCGAATGCTTGCCACTTTTGTTTGGCGGGAATCGAAGTCATCGGAAAATCGTCATATGCCAGCACCCAAAGTGGATTTTTATGAGCGTGTGTTGGCATGATATCAGCTAAATGAATCGCTGTTTCGCCCTGACTTGTGAGCGTTAAGATGCTGTGACCATTGCTGTGACCACCTGTATGATGCAGATGAATTCCTTCTGTCACTTCGATGCTTTCTTCAAATGTGACCACTTGATCTGCTACAGGCTCCCAGTTTTCTTTCCAATATGTATTTCTTGAGCGAATATTCGGCGCTCTCATCTCATCCCATTCGATTTTGGATGTGATGATTTTTGCCTGCTGAAAAACAGACACGAGTTGATCACCCTCACGTTTTGTTAACCCGCTGGCATGATCGAAGTGCAGGTGGGTCATTAATACGTAATCAATGTCTGATGGACGTAGACCGAGAGCCGCAAGCGATTCCTCCATTTTGGTCTCTTCTGTTACGCCGTAATTTCGTTTTTGTTTATCCGTCAGCTTCCCTGATCCGATGCCGGAATCCACTAATAGATGAAGACCATTCCACCGAATGAGAATCGGATCACACCGTAATTCAATTTGATTGCGATCATTCACAGGGTATTTTTTTGACCATAACGGCTTTGGCACCACACCGAACATCGCACCGCCGTCCATGTGAGTATCTCCCCCGTTTAACCAGAACAGTTCCATTTCGCCTATTTTCATTGTCTCCATTGCTGTCATCCCTCCTTTTTCTATCGTAGCAAATACAGCGGAAATTCGCATGCACCAATCCTCTAAAACATTTCATCAAAAAAAGCTGACGCAATCATTCATTGCAGCCAGCTTTTTCTTTTATTATTCTGGATATTTCACTTCTGATCGATAGATGGGTTGTCCTATAGAAGAGAATTTCTCTTCATATTCTGTCATCACATTTCCTTCTAGACCATCCTCATGTAAATCAAGACTTACATACGTTAAAAGGAGTCCGTAAGCAGAAAAGCTCTTTAAGGAATATTCAAATAATCCGCGGTTATCTGTTTTGAAATGTAATTCACCGCCTGGATGGAGAATATGTTCATATCGCTCTAAAAAGGCTTTAAAGGTCAATCTGCGCTTTTCGTGTCTTGCTTTTGGCCACGGATCAGAGAAATTCAAATACACCCGGTCAATCTCATTTTCTGCAAACACATCTGTCAGTGTCTCTGCATTAATGTTTAAAAGCTTCACGTTTTCTACATCTGTTTCTTTGATTTTATCTACTGCTGTCACTATGACACTTTTAAATAATTCAATCCCAATATAGTTTATATCAGGATGAAGCTTGCCCATTCCAGCAATAAAGCTCCCTTTCCCTGTCCCAACTTCGATATGGATTGGATGATCATTTCCAAACAGCTCATGCCATTTCCCTTTATACTGTTCAGGGTTTGCTAGAGCAATATGAGCATTTTCAGCTAAGTAATCATCAGCCCATGGTTTATGTCGCATTCTCAATTTGATACACCTCTATTTTCTTTACATTTTATCAAGATACCATGAAACATAAAGACCCGCAAGACAGCATCTCATATGCACATATGAAAAAGACCAGCCCTTATTTGAGCTGGTCTGCCGCATGTATAAATTGGGCGCTAAATGCACAGTTTAACCACATAAACGACACGCAAGAAAGGAGCATACGTATGGGATTAAACCGCCAACATCAACTTCAATTAATCAAAGATATCTTAACCGATCACCAGCTGGATTGCTGTGGGACTGTTGCAGAATATGAACAGGTGGGACGGGTCATTCAATTAATGCTGGCGAAAGAGACCCTTGATGCCGATGTTCGTCAGCTGTTAACAGATATTTATGATTACAGCCAAAAGGGCACCTCTGTCAGTTCAATTGATGCACATATCGAGGAGCATCAATCTCATCTGGCTGAATGGGTCGAAAACATTCCACTGTCTTAATGGATGTTTAACCGTTTTAGCAGTGCGTTTAGCTCCGCTTGCACTTCTTTTTGCGCCTTTTCATTTCCTTTTCTTTTATGCCAAACGACAAACGATACGGTTTCAGCGAGCACGTACCACGCCATGCGTTTCCGCAAATTGTCTGTCAGCGGGGCGCCGTACATAGAGAGCCAGCTTTCCCAGTTCTTTTCATCAACATAGTGGTATAAAAGCGGTCCAAGATCAATCGCAGGGTCTGCAATCATTGCCCCATCCCAATCGATCAAATAGAGCTGGTTTTCATCTGTCAGCAGCCAATTATTATGATTGAGATCACAATGACATACGACCTTATCCTCGAAATGGACTGCCTCCACATGCTTCTCTAAATACTGGATGGCACGCGTGATATCAGGTGAATCAATCTGCTCTTTTAAAATGGACTGCTTCAGATGCATCAGAATAGATTCTGGGTCTAGAGAGTGCTTCTCTAATCGTTTCAGCATATCGAGCAATTCTTTAGAAGTATGAATTTTTCTTAGCTGCTCCGCCACAGGACGGTCATTCATGTCCTTTGGCTTCAGCTCTCTGCCGCTCAGCCAATGCTGCGCAGTAATGACATCCCCATTTTCCATCCGTTTTGTCCAGACAAGCTTCGGCACAATGCCTTCAGCTGACAAAACCGCAAGAAACGGTGACGTATTGCGTTTTAAAAATAGCTTTTGGTCATTGTGTGTTGCGAAGTACGCATCTCCCGTAGCGCCTCCAGCAGGAGAGATGTGCCATTCGCTACCTAATATTTGTCCCAACCAGTTCATATCAATTTTCAACCCATCATTTCTTAAAATATTTTAAATCGTGCTTTTTTAGTCGACAAAATTCAGCCGATTGAAGGTCAATTGGCTGTTTCTTTTTTTATTTATATGATCATAAAAACAAAAAGGACAGCTATTGAGAATGAGATGCTAAACAATAGCCGTCCTATAGATTTTATCGCTACCTTCTTATACTCGTCAAGCAAAACTAAAAAATCAGGACAAGAACCTTTTGAAAAGGAAGGCTTTTTTCATGGTTCTGTTGCTGGCACATACGCCGGCAGTCATTTAAGCACGTAATTTTAAGGATCGTTCACTAGCCTTCACAAAGACAGGAGTTGCGCCGATCACTTCACCATCTGCGTGAAATAAGATTTTTTCATCTGCCTCCAAGTACACTTCCTCATGCTGAAACAAGGAGACTCCCTTCATCGACAGGTGCTTTCGAAACACCATCGCACTTAGAAACAAGAGGACTTTGAATGGATTCAAATCCGTGACGACGATCGTTTGAAAGCCTGGCTGCCTTGCACTTGCTTCTGGCGCTGCTTCCAGCCCTCCGCCATAATACGGATGATTGCATACGATCACAAACCACACTTGGCGAAAGACTTTTCTCTCATCTTCAATAAAAAGAGCAAGATCAAACGGCTTGAATGACCATAAAGAATGAAGAAATGACAGCGGGTAAATGATAAACCCGAGCTTGAGTCGCTTCAGCCACTTTTTCCCTCTAAAATGCACCGTTTTCCTCAAGACATGCGCGTCAAACCCAGCACCAATATGATTGAGAAAGAGAACAGATTGCGGGCTTTCTGCATGATCGTGAAAAGAACCGAGAGAAAATGTTTTAGTGAGCATTCTCTTTTGCTTTCTCACTTCTTTTAACACATCGTGACGATGGATACCGAGCCCCTTCGCTGCGTCATTCCAATGGCCAGCGGGGACAAAACTCAGCTGCACATGATCGATTTCTTTTAAGCCATTCAGCACTTCATGAATGGTGCCGTCACCGCCAATGATGATCAGGCGCTTCAGCCTGTCATCTTGCATGGCGCTAATCTGTCTCGCCAATACTTCCGCATGGCCTTCATGCTGGGTGAGAAACGACCGGTATGAGATCTCCACCTTTTGTAACTCTTTCTCTATGCTCCTCCAAATGCGGAGTCCTTTTCCATGTCCTGCTGCTGGATTGACGATAAAGTACCATTCATTCATATATTAGCTCCACTCAGGTCTCATGTTACGCGACCTTCCATCATGCCTTTAATCGAGCCATTCCTGCCTTCTTTTGCTGTCTGATTCACCATAAGCAAGCAATGCCTTTGTCGCCTTAAATTGCTGGTGCTTTGTCGGC
The DNA here is from genome assembly GCF_046536015.1 of Bacillus sp. SIMBA_154. Taxonomy (NCBI): domain Bacteria; kingdom Bacillati; phylum Bacillota; class Bacilli; order Caryophanales; family Bacillaceae; genus Bacillus; species Bacillus sp. SIMBA_154. The sequence continues at coordinate 76,920 of NZ_JAWJBV010000014.1, read as the reverse complement.
GCCGTATTTTTCCGCTGCTTTTCAAACCATTCTTCAGCCTTCTTCTTATCGACAACCTCCATCCCGTATGGCACTTCAGGTAGGTCAATATAAGAGGTTCGGCTGATCAGGATTTTTTTCACAGGAAGGTCTACACCACTTTGCTGTAAAATCTTTGACACTACGGTTCCAGAGCGCAGAAGGCTTGCACAAGGGTTCAAGATGGACTGAACAGCTTTCCCCGTCGCCCGCTTTTCCCAAAAACGTTCCTTGGATCCGATATATACGCTGTCTGGCTCTGCCTCTAAGAAGGATAAACAGATCACTTCCAGCGGCGTAATGATCACGGAGCATAATTCCATCTCAGCTTTTTGAATGAGCAGCACCGGCTTGTACATCACAAAATAAGAATCTGGCAGCTGCCTTGCAAGCATACGCAGCTTTTCATCATACCGAATGTGATGGGATACGGTTGAAATGTGAGATAGCGTCGAGCTGGCCCATTTTAATTGAACATCATATAGATGATCCTTAAAAAAGTGAATGAGCTTCGTTTCATCGGTAGGGACGTTTCTGAAGACACCTTGCTCTATATCTGTTGGCTCGTTAAAAAGACTCAGGTCTCGTTCCTTTTTCATATCGGCTTCTTTTTGCTTTCTCTTTAAGGAGAATTTCTTTCTCTTTTCTTCCTCTTGTTCAGGCGCTTGTTCAAGGGTTTGGTCGACCTGCTGCTGCGCCTCCTCTTTCGAAGCTCTTTTTAACTCGTCCCATCTTTGTTTTTTCAATCGAATAAACTGATTGATGTAATGATGCGGGTCTTGTTCATATCGTGATATATAATCTTGGATTTTGATAATTTGCGCCATCTGCTGCTCACTCCAACTTCTAGAATCATTTATGTAGGGTAAATTGTTTGATTGTGTGATAACGTGGGGTTTCTTTCGGACGTATTTCAAATAAAGCAATAATAGAAACCTCCATCACATATGGCTCTTTACGTAAAGGCGATTGTTCTGCATAAGGCTGATCCGCATTCCATTTGCGCGCAATCGTCATATGCGGATGAAAAGGTCTCTTTTCGACAGGATGACCTGCTGACAATACGGATTCTTTCACCTTTTCTCTTAAATGCATGAGCGGCCTGCTTTCACTCGGCTTTGCAAAAAAGACTCTTGGGCGCTCCTTTGTACCAAACTGTCCTAACTCATTCAGCTCTAGCGGAAATGAAGATGCTTCATTTGAAAGGTTTTCAAGCAGCTGAATGATCTTTTCCAAACGCTCTTTTGGAATGGCTCCTAAAAATACAAGGGTTACATGATAATCACTTGGAGCTGTCCATTTTTGAAATGACAGTCCGCTCCTTTGATCGATGTCTGTTTTGATTTGATGCGCAAGTTGTTCAGGGATGTGAATCCCAATAAAATAATGACGGCTTTCTGACATCATATCACCTGTCCTTTTTCAACAAACTTTACGAATCCCCATTGATGATAGTATAACTAAAGAAATGCGGAATGAGAAGAAAGGGTGTCACATGATGAAGGTTGCACAAAATATTGCTGAACTGATTGGCGATACACCGCTTGTCAAATTACAGCGTCTTCAGCCAGACAATGCGGCGGCTGTTTATTTAAAGCTGGAATTATTTAATCCTAGTGGAAGTGTGAAAGATCGTGCTGCTTACAATATGATCGTTGAGGCAGAAAGACAAGGGAAGCTCACAAAAGGGGCGACCATTATTGAGCCAACTAGCGGAAATACGGGGATTGGTTTGGCGATGAACGCCGCAGCAAGAGGCTACAAAGCGATACTTGTCATGCCTGATACGATGACAAAAGAAAGAATCAATATTTTAAAGGCATACGGTGCACAGGTCGTCTTAACCCCAGGAGAAGAAAAAATGCCAGGCTGCATTCGCAAGGCAGTAGAACTAGCTGCTCAAATTCCTCATAGCTTTATTCCAATGCAATTTGACAATGGAGCGAACCCCGATGCTCACAGAGGGACAACAGCTGTAGAAATCATGGAAGCTGTGAAGCAACTTGGGCAGCCTCTTGCTGCCTTTGTCGCAACAGCTGGAACTGGCGGAACCATTACAGGCACTGGTGAGGAATTAAAAAAGGCATTCCCCGGCCTGACCATACGTGTGGCAGAACCGAAGGGATCTCCAGTCTTATCTGGCGGGAAACCTGGCAAACATAAGCTCGTTGGCACAAGTCCAGGATTTATCCCAACTATTTTAAATGAGCATGTCTATGATGAGATTGTGCAAGTGAGCGATGAAGATGCGTACCACATCACACGGCAGCTTGCCCGTCTTGAAGGAATTTTAGTTGGCCCATCATCTGGCGCAGCTTGCTATGCTGCCATTGAAACAGCCAAACAAATGCCTAAAGATCATATCGTCATCTGTATGACAGCAGATACGGGAGAACGATATTTATCAAGTGATGTTTTTCAAGATTAAAAAAGGAACAGGGGGATGAGTCCCTGTTCCTTTTTCTTCGTTTCACGGTCACGTCTATTTGACCGACTTCACCTCAGCCTGCTCACCTGTAACGAGTAGAACCTGTTCATCAGTGAGCGGGCATAAAGCAAGTTTATGCTGATGCTGCTCGATAATTTGCTGCGCGGCTTTACCTAAATAGGCATGTTGCATATGCGGTACCGGATAGCTGCTGATTTCATTGATCCCTTGAAACGATGACAGCTCCGGCGCCTTCTCCGGATCATCCATCAATTAAATATATTCAATGCTTGGCGCCATGATGATACTCCCTGCTGATTCTCCAATGTACAGCTTGCCTTTGCTCATTTCTTCTTTCAAGACGTGATCGAGGCGATGCTTTCGTAATTCCTGTAACAAATAAAAGGTATTGCCTCCTGATACGTAGATGACATCATTTCGTTCGATCATATGTGTGATCTCTTGGGCAGTATGCTCAGCCATTTGAACAGTCTCTAATGGCATATCTAATTGATGAAAGGCCTCTTTTGCTGCCTCCACATAGTGCGTTACTTCTTCCACAGCACTAGCTGTTGGAATAAACGTCACGCTTTTTCCTTTTAATGATTCACCCGCAAAGTCAGACAAGAGAGAATAGCTGTCTTTGAATGAAGAGCATAAGAACATTTTTTTCACTGTGAATCCCCTCTTCTCTTTACCTTTTTCTATTTTGCCAATTCATACATAGCTTGTGCATATAGAGCTGTTGCTCTTAGTAAGTCATCGATTTCGATATATTCATCCTTTTGATGGGCGCAATCTGGTCTGCCAGGGAATAGAGGGCCAAAGGCAACTCCTGCTTCTAAAGATCTCGCATACGTTCCTCCTCCAATGGCAATCAGAGTTGCTGGATCTCCAGTTTGTTCCTCATATACCCGCTGCAATGTTTTCACAAGTGGATGATCTTTTGAGACGTGATGCGGAGGGCTGTCATCGAATTTCTCAATGGATGCCCCTTTGATGCTTTCAATCCCTTTTCTTACGTCCTTGCCGTCTGCTGTCACGGGATAACGGACGTTTAAGCCGAGTTTCGCTTCCTCGTTTTGTGTATAGCGGATCGTTCCAACATTTAGGGTTAAGTCGCCGCTAATGTCATCATTACAAGCAATTCCTAGCTTTTGTCCTCGTGTGTCCTGATCAAATAAAGACTTTATTTGTGATGTAAAGGCAAGTCCTTGTTCATCTACATCATGCCCACATAAGAAATTCGCCATATGAATGCCCGCATTCGTGCCATGCGCCGGCTCCATTGCATGGACTGATACACCTTTTAATGTGAAATGCAGCCCATCCGCTGTGTTCTTTGCCTCACCGGATAATTGATTTTCAGCGAGATAGGCTTCAAAAGCTGCTTTTAACGCTTCTGCATCATGTTCCTGCGCCGCTGCCACAGTGGCAGCGGCCTCATCTGGCACCATATTGAGCCTTATCCCTGATGTGAATTGCTTGAGTGTATAGCGCTTATCGTCCTCTGTTTGTTGATATGTAAATGACACAATGGCATCAATGATCCCTTTTTCAGCATGAATAATCGGAAAATCAGCATCTGGCGCAAAGCCAATTTGCGGCATCGCTTCATGCTTGAAATAATGGTCCACACAGCGCCAATCGCTTTCTTCATCTGTTCCGATGATCATTCGAATCTTTTTCGACAGCTGCATGCCCGCATCTTTTAACATCTTAAGAGCGTAGAAAGCGGCCATGGTTGGCCCTTTATCATCAATTGCCCCCCTTGCAAAGATTCTATTTTCTCTGATATCCGCTGAAAATGGCGGGGTTGTCCAGCCGTCACCTGCGGGCACCACGTCCACATGGCATAGCACACCTACAATGTCTTCGCCTTGTCCATATTCAATATGACCTGCATAGCCATCGACATTCTTTACTGTGAAGCCTTCGTCTTTTCCTTTTTTCAGCATGTACTGAAGGGCCTCATCCACTTTTTCACCGAACGGCTTCCCTTCTGTTCCACCTTCTTCATCAAGGACACTTTCAATTTGCAAAAAAGATTGTGTATCCTTAATCAGATCTTCTTTTTTTCGTATCACTTCAGCTTCCCAATTCATTATTCCATTCCTCCTTGAAAAAAGGTTGCAATCCATCCTTAAAACGAATATTATATTAATTGTTTTGTAATAATGTTCGTAAATGGAGGATTTTATGTTTCAATTAAAAGAAAACCAAACCAACATAAAGAAAGAATTACTCGCTGGTATGACGACATTCTTTACTATGGTATATATTGTAGCCGTCAACCCAGGAATTCTTTCAAAAGCAGGCATTCCTTTTGACCAAGTCTTTACTGCAACTATCATCGCTGCTGTCGTCGGTACGCTCTGGATGGCACTATTTGCAAACTATCCGATTGCCATTGCACCAGGCATGGGACTGAATGTCTATTTCACCTTTACAGTTGTCGGCGGTGGCGGCATCAGCTATCAAACGGCGTTCAGTGCGGTATTTGTTGCTGGTATACTCTTTATTATTTTATCGTTAACATCCCTTAGAAAACAACTGATTCAAGCGATTCCAGATAATTTAAAGTACGGGATCACAGCAGGAATCGGGCTTTTCATTGCGTTCATCGGTCTCTCGGCAGTCTGGCATCATTGCAGCTGACCCTGAGAATCTTGTGAAGCTTGGCAACTTAAACTCACCAGTTGTCATTTTAACGCTCGTTGGTTTAATGATTTCAGTTATTTTAATGGTTCTTCAAGTAAATGGAGCCCTGTTTATCGGCATGTTAGCGACCACATTGATTGCGCTCGCGACAGGCCAGCTTCATTTCCCTAAAATGCTGATGGACGTCCCAGCTCTGCCTGAAGGGATGCTGATTACAAATCCATTCGCTGCCTTTGGTGATGTGTTCTCTCATCATTTATATGCCGTTGTCTTCTCATTCTTACTTGTCACGATTTTTGATACAACTGGAACAATGATCGGGGTGGCGGAACAAGCAGGATTAATGAAAAATGGCCAGCTGCCAAAGGTGCGCAGAGCCTTGCTCGCTGACTCTGCTGCGACGACGGTTGGCTCTATGTTTGGAACAAGCCCAACCACCGCTTATATTGAATCATCCTCAGGGGTTGCTGCTGGAGGAAGAACTGGACTGACTTCTTTAACGGTCGCTGCACTGTTTATTGTGGCCTTGTTTTTTGGCCCATTAGTTCAAGCCATTTCTTCCTTACCTTCCATCACATCACCTGTTTTAATCATTGTCGGCTGTTTGATGATGAACTCAGTGTCACGCATTCGCTGGAACGAGCTTGACGAAGCATTTCCTGCTTTTCTTGTTATTCTCTCCATGCCGCTGACATCTAGTATCTCTACAGGGATTTCACTCGGATTTATTTCATATCCACTTGTGAAATTAGCGAAAGGGAAATGGAAAGAAGTCCATATTCTTGTGCTCATTTTTGCCGTCTTATTTTTCATTCAGCTCTTTTTCTTAGAAGGATAACAGAAACAAAAAAGGCACATTTCAAATGAGGAATGTGTCTTTTTGTAAATATCAATTTTTTATTTTGTAAATTTTCTGTGTTTATTTTTGTTTTTCTAAAGAGACATTCTTCGTCTTATTCCTTATGTTTATTGGGTTATAACCGTATTCAATTCATGTTATGTAACATATTTTATTTCATGAAGACAAATTAAAAATCACGTAAAGTTGACTTTTTGGTGGAACTAGATGCATAATAACGTGTATAATAGAATAAAACAATAAGAAACACGAACATTTACCATTGTTGCATGTCCTTATTTCGCAGTTTTAGTGTAGTAAGTTGTGGTTAGTCAAGTCCATCCGATCTTATTGATAGGGAGTGGTTTTTTGAAACCTTCAACAAACCGTATGATGACTCGAATTAAATCAGTCTATATGTTCATTCAAGAGAAAGGTCTTGTGACGACACAAGAGCTGGTTGATGAATTCGGGATCACACCTAGAACCATTCAAAGAGACTTAAACGTGCTTGCCTATAACGATCTTGTTCATAGTCCAAGCAGGGGCAAATGGGAAACAACGAGAAAAAAAGTAAAAATATCATCTTAAGCGTCTAATGACTGTCCATATAACAAAAGAACCGGCGATATGCCGGTTCTTTTTCTATTCTCGATTGATTAAGCTGTCTAATTCTTCTTCCTTCAATTCTCGGTACTCCCCGGGGGCTAGATCTTCATCTAATGAAACAGGTCCCATCGACAACCGTTTTAAAAAGATCACTTCATTGCCCACCGCTTGTGCCATCAGTTTCACTTGATGGTATTTCCCTTCGGTAATCGTTAAACGGATGCGTGTATCTTCGTCTTCATTCGCATCTACCTCAACCTTTGCCGGCTTCGTGTGATAATCGTCTAAAATGACAACCCCCTGCTCGAGACGCTCAATGTCTTGATCTCCTAAAGGGTATTTCAGATGAACTTCATACGTTTTCGGGACATGCTTTTTCGGAGAAAGTAATTGATGAGCGAGCTGCCCATCATTTGTGAGGAGGAGAAGACCGACTGTATCCTTATCAAGTCTCCCCACAGGGAATGGCTCCCTTGCGATATCCTCCGGCTCGAGTAAATCGACAACCGTTTCATCTCGCAGATCCTCCGTTGCCGAAATGACGCCATCTGGCTTGTTCATCATTAAATAAATGAATTCTTTATACTCAACACGCTCTCCGTGTACGAGCACTTCATCATTTGATGGATCGACATGATCTTTCACCTGCTTCGCCACTTCCCCATTCACTGTGACAGCCCGGGCTTTGACCAGCTTCTTCACATCTTTTCTTGAACCAAAGCCGCTATTGGCAAGCAATTTATCAAGCCTCATGAATATCCACCTCTTCTTAACTCTTTTTTCTTAAAAATGACGGCATCCGGCTGCCAAGTACACGCTCTAGTAATCCAACCTTGTAAGATAAGAACATATACACACCGCCGCCAGTCATCATTGAAATCAAAATAACGATACCAGCTTGTACAATTCCGCCTTCATAGGAGATCAATTGACTCACAAGCTGACATGTCACATAAGCCACAACAGCCATGATTGCTGTTAAAATGCTTATGAGTATAAAACGTTTGAAAATCCTGCGGAATGAATAGCCTGCATGGCGCTTAATCATGATGAACATATACAAGATCGACGCACTGTAGCCCAGTGCAGTTGCAAGCACAGAACCATTTCCTTGCAGCCAGCTGATGAGCGGGATATTCAGAACCGTTTTAATGATGATCCCTAACAAAAGACTGACAATGGCAAATTTTTGTTTGTTAATCCCCTGCAAAATCGCTGCGTTAATGGTGAATAAAGAAAACAATAACGCAACAGGCGCATACCAGAACAAAATAGATATCCCAATCTCAGGATGAACAGACGGATAGAAAAACCAATAAACCGGTCCTGCCAAAGCAGAGATTCCAAATGAAGCAGGCAGTACGAAGAATAGAATGACCTGCATCGTTTGATCAATTTGCCGATTGAGTAGCTTGTAATTACGTGCTGTAAATGATTCTGTAATCGTCGGAATCAATGTTAAGCCAAACGCTGTTGCAAGTGACACAGGGATCATGACTAGCTTCGGTAAATATAACGTCACAATGGACAGTACCGCTGTACTAATATCCTGATGTCCTGATGCAATCATGGCTCTGTTAATTGTATTTGTATCGATATAAGAATAAATTGGAATCGCAAGTCCAACAAACACATAAGGTGCTGCATAACTAAACAGCTCTGTAAACATTTGCTTATAAGTCAAACCAGAGTAAGCACCTGTATTCGGCTGCATAGATAGGAGACGGTCTTTCCGCTTCAGCCAATATAAATAAAGCGTAAATAATCCGCCAAATGCGCCGATAAGCGCGGCAAATGTTGCATATCCGACAGCAATAACAAGCCCACCATCAAGCACCTTTAAAATAATAAACGTCGCTGTTAATAGGAAGATGATTCTGACAAATTGTTCGATGACTTGGGAAACAGCTGTCGGTCCCATCATAGAGTGTCCTTGGAAGAACCCTCGCACAAGACTCATGATTGGTACAACCAAAAGACCTAAACTCACCATCCGAATCACATACACCACTTGATCGACGGTCAAACCGCCTGTTTCATTCGATCCGCCAAGCTGAATCTTGGCAAAAATCGGTGCGGTCAAATATAAAAGAGAAAAGGCGATAATACCGGTGACAAGCATGACCGACATACCCGCCCTGAACATTTTTCTAGTTGTTTCATAATCGCCGATTGCATTATATTTGGAGACAAATTTTGATACCGCTGTTGGAAAACCAAGCGTAGCAATACTTAAAAAGATCGTATACTGATTGTATCCATATTGGAATAGCGCACCACCAGTAGCTCCAACCATTGCGCTAAATGGAATTAAGTAAATCATACCAAGAATACGAGAGAGATACGTCCCAATCGTTAAAACCAACGTACCACGAAGCAGTTTATTAGACATGCGCTTAACCACCATTTTTCTAATGAATATTCAACTTAACTATTTTACCACATCATTTCATCGCACAGGTAACAATTCCAATACAGAAGTCACAAAACCAATCAATTCATATTTCAGCCTTCCCCGATCTTCGTTATAATAGAGAAATGACTGAAAGTAGAAAGAGGAATGTAACATGAAACATTACGATGTCATTGTCATTGGCGGTGGACCTTCTGGACTGATGGCCGCGATTGCATCAGCAGAGCACGGTGCATCTGTTCTGTTAATTGACAAAGGAAACAAACTTGGCAGAAAGCTGGCCATTTCTGGCGGTGGACGCTGTAACGTCACCAATCGCCTTCCAGTAGAAGAAATCATCAAGCATATTCCCGGAAACGGCCGTTTTCTATATAGTGCATTTTCTGAGTTCAATAACGAGGATATTATTAGATTTTTTGAAAACCTAGGCATTGAACTAAAAGAAGAAGACCATGGACGCATGTTCCCTGTCTCAAACAAAGCGCAATCTGTTGTGGATGCCCTTTTAGACAGACTTCGCGCTCTGAATGTCACCATTCGAACGAATGAAAAGATTAAAACAGTTCTGTATCAAGACGGACAAGCAGCTGGAATTGTTACAAATAATGATGAAAAAATTTCAAGTGAGGCCGTCGTCATTGCTGTTGGCGGGAAAAGTGTGCCGCATACCGGCTCTACTGGTGACGGTTATGCATGGGCGGAAGCCGCTGGTCATACCATTACAGAGCTTTTTCCCACAGAAGTACCAGTTACATCAGATGAGCGATTTATAAAAGAAAAAGTCCTTCAAGGTCTCTCATTAAGAAGTGTGGCCGTAAGTGTGTTAAATAAAAAGGGTAAACCCGTCGTCACACATGTCATGGATATGATCTTCACTCACTTTGGTTTATCAGGCCCAGCTGTTCTTAGATGCAGCGGGTTTGTTGTGAAGGAACTGAAAAAGCAGCCGACAGTCCGCCTGCAAATTGACCTATATCCGAAGCTTCATGACGAGGAATTGTTTCAAAAGCTGCATCATGCCCTAAAGGACGAACCAAAAAAAGCGATTAAAAATGTATTGAAGTCTTGGATGCAAGAACGCTATTTATTGTTCCTTTTAGAACGGAACGGTATTGATCCGCAGGACACATTTTCTGGCCTTGCCAAGGATAAACTGCGTGCGTTTGCCCATGATTGCAAACATTTCATCGTTCATGCAAATGGTACATTATCCTTGGACAAAGCGTTTGTCACAGGAGGCGGCGTTTCTGTCAAAGAGATTGAACCGAAAAAAATGGCATCTAAAAAAATGGCCGGTCTTTATTTCTGCGGAGAAATTTTAGACATCCATGGTTACACAGGCGGCTACAATATCACGTCAGCACTTGTGACAGGCAGGCTTGCTGGCATGAATGCTGCACTAGAAGTAAAGGAGAGAGATCAATGATCAGACGCGCACTTCCAATTGTACTTGCGGTCGTTATTAGTTTGACAGCCGCTGTTTTCATGAAGCTGTCGATTACCCCGTTAAAAGTCGCCATTGTTTTGGCGTTTACCATTTTCGCAGTTTTTTTAAAAGAATATGTCTACCGTCTTCGCAAACGAATTGAGGAAAAATCATCTTCACATATCGATGGTTGATAAATGGAAGGGAAACATGTTACGGTAAAATGGAGGACGAGTGAGAAACTCGCCTCTTTTTGTTTGAAAATAGTTGAGATAGGGGATATTAAACAAAATCCTCTGCTTAAACGTGTAGAACAACAGGAGAGTGAGATGGTGTGAAAAACGTATCAAGTGTATTTTGGATTGTGATTGCGATCACATTTGTTGCCGTTCTATGGGGGGCTTTTTCTCCAGAAACATTGCAAAATGTGACGGATCAAATTCAAACATACATTACAAATGACTTTGGCTGGTATTACTTATTAGTGGTATCACTGCTAGTCGGCTTTTGTCTATTCTTTATCTTTAGCCCAATCGGCAAAATTACGCTAGGAAAGCCGGGCGAAGAGCCTGAATTTGGTCTATTTTCTTGGTTTGCTATGCTATTTAGTGCTGGTATGGGAATTGGTCTTGTTTTTTACGGAGCAGCTGAACCGATCAGCCACTATGCCATTCAGTCACCAACAGGTGAGACTGAAACCGCACAGGCATTCCGCGATTCCCTTCGTTATACTTTTTTCCACTGGGGACTTCATGCATGGACCATTTATGCGATTGTCGCACTTTGCATTGCATACTTCAAATTTAGAAAAGATGCGCCTGGATTAATTAGTTCAACCCTATATCCAGTATTCGGAAACAGAATTCACGGATGGATTGGAAAAACCATTGATTGTATCGCGGTATTTGCAACAGTGGTTGGTGTAGCGACTAGTTTAGGACTAGGTGCCGCACAAATTAATGGAGGATTAAGTTATTTATTCGGCCTACCAAATAACTTCATGACTCAGCTCATCATTATTGCAATCGTTACGGTTCTGTTCCTTATCTCTTCTTGGAGCGGAATTGGTAAAGGTATTAAATATTTAAGTAACACAAATATGATTCTTGCTGCTTTACTCATGATCTTTTTACTCATTGTTGGGCCAACTGTTTATATTTTAAATTCATTTACAGATTCAATCGGACAATACTTATCAAATATTGTTCAAATGAGCTTTAGATTATCACCAAATGATTTTGAAAAAAGAGAATGGATTAATGGATGGACAATCTTCTATTGGGCATGGTGGATCTCTTGGTCTCCATTTGTCGGAATTTTTATTGCAAGGGTTTCACGCGGAAGAACCATTCGAGAATTTTTAATAGGTGTCTTAGTGGCTCCTTCAATACTCGTTTTCCTATGGTTCTCTATCTTCGGGGTATCAGCTATGGACTTACAACAAAACAATATCGTCGATGTTGCTAACATGTCCACTGAAACCATGCTGTTTGGAGTATTAAATGAATACCCACTCTCCATGATTACGTCCATTTTGGCACTTATCTTAATTGCTGTATTCTTTATCACATCAGCAGATTCAGCTACATTCGTACTAGGGATGCAGACAACCTATGGATCATTAAATCCAGCTAATAGTGTGAAGATCACCTGGGGCATCATCCAATCAGCTGTTGCTGCAGTGCTTTTATTTTCAGGCGGGCTTGAAGCCTTGCAAAATACAGCAAAACTAGCAGCTTTGCCGTTCTCAGTTGTCATCATTTTGATGATCGTATCGCTGTATAGATCATTAAATGATGAACGAAAGGCAATCAAACAAGCAAACAAAGTCAATAAACCAAGAAGTCCAAGAGTAAAAAAAGCATAATCGCAAGAAGAAAAAAGCCGTTATCCGAACGGCTTTTTTCTATAAAAACAATTTAAGACTTCTATTCCTATAAAATAGTGGTGAATCATTCTTTTCTACATAATGGAGGTTTATATGACGTTACCTACGTTCAAGTACAACCCAGACCCAATTTCATTAAACGTGATCAAAAAAGAGCATACGACATGTCCTGTTTGTGAGAAAGAAAGAGATTTATGTGTATCATGGTCCATTTTATTCCGTTGAAGATGTAGAAGAACTCATCTTCAGAACGCCAGGTTATTGCGGATGGCAGCAGGAATATTGATTAAGCCATTGCGGAGATTTTTGCGCGATTGTCCAATAAGTCGAGTGGAAAGAGATTGAACATTTAGAGGAAGGGCTCTCAGAGGATATCGAAGACATTTGTAGTGGTGGAGGATTAACGAAAGAGAACCTTAAGCAATGGCTCGTCAACGGAGGAGACTTACAAGGCTATCTCTTTCAATGTGTTCACTGCAACAAGCATCGTTTATATATTGACGCAAGTTAATCAAAGAGAAAAAGGACCCTTCACACAGGTCCTTTTTTGATGCCGTCTATTTTTTATATAAAATGAGCGCAGAAAAACAATAGAGCTGTTCTCCTCCTTGCTCACAGATCACTGCTACATTGTACTTGATGTCAATGATTTGGTCGTCATCCATTCCTTTTAAAAATAAATTGATTTCGCTCTGTAAATCCTTTTCGTGTTCTTCATCAAATACAGCTACCTTTAGCACATATGCCACTCTCCCTTCTCTCGCTACTCTATCTTTATGCACATAGAGACGGGCATATGAACAAAAAAGCCTTCCATCTCATCGATGAAAGGACTCCTTTTTACAGCTTCGGTTTTGTTTCTCCTGTCCATGCAAGCATCCCGCCAACCACATTGGTCGCTTGGTAGCCTTGGTCTTCTAGGAAATAGCAGACATTTTCACTACGTTTACCAGAACGACAAATAATATAATATTCCTGCGTTTTATCGAACGCATCCAGCTTTTCAGGGATATCTCCCATTCGAATATGGACTGCTTCTGGGATCATGCCTTCTGCTACCTCTTCATCCTCACGTACGTCAACTAGCTGAATGGCTTCTTCTTGCTCTAGTTTTTGTTTTAATTCTTCTATTGAGATTTCTTTTACGGACACGACTCTCACCTCTCCTTTTGTTCACGGTGACACCATTATAGCAAATCATTCACATCACTGCGTATTCACCCGCTTCGATTGAAGGAAAGATGGCAATCGTTTCTGCACATCTACTGCCTGCTGCTCACTTTCAAACTCTATCTTTTTAAATACTTGATAGGCTAGCCACATGTGGCCATACGCAAGAATGCTCACACTAAAAAACGGCACGATCCCCGGCAAATAAGCAAATAGGACAAATAGGATAGCCGAGAAAACAAGCATAGAGAGCGTATATTGCAAATAGGAGAGACCAAGCAGAAGGGAGAATTTCAGATAGAGACGCTTTTTCCAATCATAATGAGCAAGCAGCGGAAAAATATAAAACAAGCTGACAATAAACAGAAAACCAAAGATATAAATGGCAAAGCGAAGCACATGTAAAAACCAGCTCGTTGGATAAATATAAGCAAGGTCTACATAAATAATCGTTCCAATCATGAGCAGCACCACGCCAATCAGATTAGAGCGTACAAACTCCTCGCGGTATACCTTCCAAAAGGTGCGGAAGACTTTGACTTGCTCGTGCCCTTGTATCCACTTTCTCATTACGGAAAATAACGCAGTTGTCGCAGGCATGAAGCCAAAGACCCCAAGCCCCAGTAATGTGAACAAAAGCCATAGCAAATTGGTATAGGCAAGCCGCATCACCCACTCACACATCAGCAGCATCCTGCTCATTGATCCATCATGATCCATCTCTTTTCCCTCCTCTCTTTCTCTTTACACCGTCTCTTTTTGAAACAATTCTTCTATTTCGATTGGACGTTTTTCTGCGACAGAGCGCCACATGCCTTCTCCAAGTGCAATCGAATAAGCACCAGCCTCTGCCCCTGCCGAAATGTCATAGTGAATCAACGGATCTTTTCCTAAAAATAAATCTGCTAGCAGCAGCGGATCTCCGCCGCCATGTCCGCCTGGCTGTTTCACGACTTCTATCGTTTCTTTTCCGCCAAACATCGGGTAGTAAGAAATCGTTTGTTCCGGGAATTGAAAAGGAATTCTTGCTGGTACATGAAACTCATTTGTTTCAATGCGTCCCTTCGTCCCATTTATCGCAAGCCGGTACCCTTCATATGGAGCTGAAAATTGAATCGAATAGCTGAGCAGAGCACCTTGGTCATAAGCCACTGACGCCACATACGTATCCTCAATATCAATTTCCTTATCAAAAATACAGGCATCTGGGCGATAATTTGAGTAATGCTGTGACTGTTCCTGACCTGATTCAATATGATCATCCTCCACCTTTGAGCGCTGTACCCGCGGATTCCACCTTGCTTCATAATGACATGTATCTTTCACATGACATGTTCCGCAATATCTGTTTTCCTCATCCTGTAAGGGATTCCAAGGACTTTCGTTTCCATAATAATTCAGCGCCCCATAGGCAAATACTTGTTTCGGCTTTTGATCTATCCACCAGTTGACCAAATCAAAATGATGGGTCGACTTATGAATAGACAGGCCTCCAGAGAATTGACGTGTGCGATTCCACCTTTTGAAATAACTGGCTCCATGATACGTATCAATGAGCCAGCTCAGTTCAACAGAGGTGACCCTTCCGATCTTCCCGTCTAAAATGAGCTCTTTCACCTTCCGATGAAATGGATTGTAGCGATAATTAAAGGTGACCGTCACCTTCCCTTTGCTCTCTGCCTCTTTATCCATCACTTTTTTCGCGTCTTTTGCTGTTGTCACCATCGGTTTTTCAGTGATGACATCAAGATCATGGTCAAGTGCCTGCATGATATACGTGACATGTGTATCATCCCGTCCTGCCACAATGACGATGTCTGGCTTTGCTTCCTTCACCATCTGATCAAATGCATCCTCATGAAAAAATGAGACCCCTCTCAGTGATGGAAACCGCTCCTGACAGAGTATATACCGCTGATCATCTATATCTAGGAGCCCTGTGATTCTGTAATGCTCATTGAAATCCTCTATAAGCGGTTTAATAAACATATTGAACGCGCGATGACTGAGCCCGCAAATCACGACCCGTTTCACATTCCCCACCCCTTTTTCTATCGATTTTCACGAAGTTGTTTCATGAGAGACAGCGCCTCTTTGGACTTCTCAGCATACACAGGAATGAAAGCGACCATATCTCGGTGTAATCGAAATGTATAGCCATTTAGCTTTTTCGTTCCTTTATTGATTTGAACTGCATAATCGACCGTTTTCCCTGTCTTTGGGTCCTCTATCGTGTATGGTCCCGCCTCTTCATCATTTACTCCCATCTCTTCAAGCAGCTGAAAGCTTTCAGGATCATCATACGTTCTAAACATTTCTTCAGGGACGAACATCACGTCCCCCTCTTTTGCAGTGATTTCAACGAGAAGCTTCTCAGGAATCGCAGGGAAGATGTGGACGTTGTATGTCTCTTGATCCGGCTGAAAAGCCTTCTCCATTAATTGATCTTTCATTCCCTTTGACATGTCAGAAAAAATAAGGACATCGATACCGTTTGTTTCCCCCTGGCAGGCTGACAAACAAAAGTCAGCGATGAAACTGATAAGCCAGACCGCAGCCCTTTGACACCTCTTCATGGCTTTTGAAAAACAGGCAGCTTCTCTAGCTCAGTTAAAGCCATAATAAAAGCGCCTGCCCCGTGCAAATCATTTGTACTCCGCTCTCTACCAACGTAATAATCATAAAATCCCGCAGATGTTCCGATACAAATATCGCTCACTGTAAAATCACCGTTTTCTTTCTCTGCCGTCTTATACTGAATCAAGCCTTGATACGCTTTGACCACATGATCGATATAACGGAGGCTCACATACCCTTCATTCATGGCTTTTGCCATAGCATACATGAATAAACACGATCCGGAGCTTTCAAGCCAATTGTCGCTATGATTTCCTTTATCAATGATTTGATGCCAGAGACCTGTCTCATCATCCTGATACTTTGCCACACTTTCCAGCATGTCTGTCAGTGTTTCCTTCCACACCTTTCGCCCTTCATGCTCCTCTGGCAGATCCTCGATCATATCTGCTAATGCAAGGACATACCAGCCAAACGACCTTGCCCAAAACTCCGGGGAACAGCCAGTCTTTGGGTCTGCCCATGGCATCACTTTTCGTTCGTCCCACGCATGATAGTAAAGACCTGTTCTTTCATCTTTTGTATGCTTTCTCATGAGATGCTCTTGATGAATGACCATCTCCACAAGCGTCTCTTCTCCTTTAAGCTGGGCATACTTTAATGCGAAAGGACCACCCATGTAGAGACCATCCAGCCACATTTGATAAGCATAATTGTCCTTATGCCAAAATCCGCCCTCAGACGTGCGATTGAGCGTACGATAAAGTCCGCGCAGCTTCTCCGCTGCAAGCATATACCGCTTCTCTCCCGTTCTTTCGTAAAGGGGGAATAAAATGAGTCCTGCCTGGATCGCATCAAGCTCATCCCTGCGAAATAACAGATTTCCGTACTCATCAATGAGTGAGTCCGCATAATTTTTCACATAATCGAAATACGCCTCATTCCCCGTTGCCGCGTGCAGCTTCATCACGCCGCAAAGGAAAACCCCTTGATGATAGTGCCATCTTCCAGCTGGCGGCAGCTCAACTGGTGTATGCGCTTTCATTATACTTTGTGCTAATTTCTCTGCATGCTCAAGTGGTGATACCTTCTCAGTAGATAATGTCATTCTTCTCATCTCCCTTTTTAATAAATACCTTCTTCCCCAAATTTCTTCGCTAAACGGTTCGCCAGCATGACCAAAATGAGTCCAACGGCTGCTTTAAATAAACCAACAGCGGTACTATAGCTGAATTGTCCTTGCTTGAGTCCAGCTGTATAGACATACGTATCAAAAATCTCCGCTACTTCCCGGTTCGTTGCGTTGAGTAATAGATAGACGTGCTCAAAGCCAAGCTCTAACGTATCACCAATTTTTAAAATAAGCAGAACAACAATGACACTTTTAATGGCAGGCAGGGTGATATGCCACATCTGTCTCAGTCTGCCGGCTCCGTCCATTTTCGCTGCTTCATATAGCTGCGGGTCCACGGCCGTAATCGCTGCAAGGTAAATGATCGTCGACCACCCTGCTTCTCTCCAGATCACCTGTAAAATGTACATCGGTCTAAACCAATCCTGACTAAGGAGGAAGTTAATTTTTTCTCCACCAAAGAAAGCAATCAATTCATTAATTAACCCACCATCTACTGTTAACAAAACAAAAGATAAGGACACGACAATCACCCATGACATGAAGTGAGGGATATAAATCATCGTCTGAACAAATTTCTTAAACAATGCCAATCGAACCTCGTTTAAAAGGAGTGCTAATAAGATTGGAATTGGAAAGAAAATCACGACATTCATGGCAAATAAAATGAGCGTATTTTTTAATAAGATGAAAAATGTTGGTTCTGTAAACAATCGAATAAAGTGCTTGAACCCAACCCACTCACTGCCAAGAATGCCAAGAAACGGCTGATAATCTTGAAAGGCAATAATGAGTCCCCACATAGGCACATATTTAAAGACAAGAAAATAAATGAGCCCTGGCAAAATCATTAAATACAAAAACTTTTGACTAAGCAATTGATTGAGTAAGCGCTTTCTCTTTTCTTTTTTTAAAGCTGCCGCAGGCACACCCTTGGCAGTGACATCCTCTGTTTTCATTGATAAAGCCTCCCCTCATGCTGATGCATGTGTTCACTGTATCTTAAGGATGAAAAATCCGTCTACAATCATATCAACAGATCATATTTTCTTAGGTGTAGCTACTCAAAACGTTACATAAAACATGAGAAAATGATCCTAATCTCAGAAAATGATTATTGACAAACCTACCAGATTTTTGGATTAATAAATTAAGGGGAAAAGATTGTTTCGTTTGAAATGGGGGGTTTTATGAAAAGAAGGCAGTATAAATTTTATTACAAGCTTGTGACGTTTTTTTTCATGCTTAGTACGATTCCTGTTATCATTGTCGGTATTTTTTCTTATCAGCATTCGCAAAAAACAGCGCTTGAAAATATCTCAAATGAAAAGCTGGACAGCGTCAAACAAACGCAGTCCAATATTGAGCATATTTTAAAGACAGTTGATCATTCTCTCACTCACTATGTCAGTTCGCCGCCTCTCCTTCAAACACTGACAGAACCTTTAAACCCAGACCAATTCCAGCTT
This sequence comes from Bacillus sp. SIMBA_154, assembly GCF_046536015.1. Lineage (NCBI taxonomy): Bacteria > Bacillati > Bacillota > Bacilli > Caryophanales > Bacillaceae > Bacillus > Bacillus sp. SIMBA_154. The sequence goes on along the minus strand of NZ_JAWJBV010000014.1, from coordinate 58,291 downwards.
TATAATCAAGTACAGCAGGAACTGAACTACCTGCAAACCTTTGACACCGATCTCTCCAATATTACACTCGTCAGTAAAATAGAGGATTGGTACATGAACAATTCCGGGCTTTATCATGTCACAAGCGGAGACCAAGAAAAAGCGTTAGCCTCTTACCTCAATATTCCGAGTCACTCCAGCTGGGCACTTGAAGAGAATAATCCCCTTGTTGCAACAAAAGAAGGAAAAGCGTCCTTTTGCAAGTACAATGTGAACTTAATCAAACAGCTTCCCATGAACAGTGTCCAAAAAAAGGGGGTCGCCGTCGCCAGCATTCCGAGCTGCGTGATTGCTGACAACATGCCTGATTTCTCTCAATCTGATAGTATGTTTGTCATTGACACAAACGGAAAAGTGCTGCTACATAATCGCAAAGAACAAATCGGTGAATCCTTGAAAAATCAAGATTTCGTCAAGCATGTGCTGTCCCTTGAAAATCGATCAGGACAATTTGACATGCAGATTGATGAACTGAACTATCAAATTACGTTTCAAAAATCAGATTATAACGAATGGACGTACCTATCCTTTGTCTCCATTCCAGAACTCAAGCAGCAAACGAAATCGATTGGGTGGATCACCTTTATTATTTGCTTTATTTTGTTAGCGCTTTCATTGATGTTTTCATGGTTTGGTTCCAGACATTTTTATCAACCAATCCGCTTATTATACGAGTCATTTGCACGCAATGAATCATTTTTGCATAAGCAGCCATTCCAAAATGAATTCGAGTTGATTGAGTCGAGTATTAAACAAATGAAAGATCAAAACAATGATTTAGAGGAACGCATTGAGCAGCAAGTGACACACTTACAGCAATACTTTATGGTGCGGCTGCTCCTTGGAAAGCTGACGGAAGAAGAGATTAACAACCGATTCCAAAGTTTAGACTTCCCTCGTGACTGGTCTCATTTATCCATGCTTGTAACCCAAATCGATACGCTGAAAGGAACACCGTATGAAAAAAAGGATGCTGACTTGCTCTTATTTGCTATCAATGGACTGATCGAGCAGATTATTCCGCAAGATGAGCACCTTCAGCCAACCGTTGTCAATCAGCATCAAACAACGATTATCCTAAATCAATCAAAGTCAGAGGAGGAATTTACTGAATATTTAAATCAATTAGCTGAAATCATTCAGCAGCGTATTGAGGAAGAGCTTGGTTTGTCGATCAGCATCGGTATCAGCCGTCCATTTAAAGAGCTCACCATGGCCAAACATGCTTATATTGAAGGGAAAGAAGCCTTAAAATATAGACTCAAAGCAGAGAAAAAGTCCATTATCTTATATGAGCATATCCAGCAAGGAAAGACATTTAAAACCCATTTCCCAAAGCAGCTGCAGCATGATTTATTTGATGCGGTTAAGGCTGGCGATCAAGGCAAGGCGGATCACTATTTACATGTGCTCCTGCAATCCATTTTCTCTAAAAATGCTGGACCGCACGAATACCATATCGCCCTTGCCCGTTTTTTAAACAACTTGATTGAGCTGATGCATTTGTTGGGCATTGAATTATTTGAAGTCGAAGATAACAAAATGCTCTATGATACGATCTTTGAGTTTAAAACCTTTGAAGATACAGAGGCATGGCTGAAACATGAGATCATTCGGCCGATTATTGACCAGCTTGGTGCACGTGAGGACTCACAATACAAAAATATCTCAGAAAAAATCATTCATATCATTCATCAAGATTTTGACTCAGATCTCACATTGGATGAAATCGCCACACGCCTGCATTACAACCCAAATTATTTAAGCAGTATTTTCAGAAAGGAAATGGATATCTCCTTTAGTGAATATCTCTCGTCGTACAGACATCATGTCGCCAAAAACTGGCTTGTGGAAACCGATATGTCCGTCAAAGAAATTTCCGAAAAGCTAAAATATAAAAACCCGCAAAATTTCATCCGTTCCTTTAAAAAGCTAGAAGGTACGACTCCTGGGAAATACCGTGACCAGAAAAAAGGAATATAATGCAAAAAAGGGCCCACTCTCATAAGAGGGACTGACCCCATAAGATGCTAGCGTCTTTCTGATTTAAATGAGAACAAACGGATTGGCCCTAATCCAGACAACTTCGACTTTTAATGAAAACACCCCCGCTTTTTCTGCTAAGCGGGGGTGTTCTGTTTATGATTTTTTAAAGGAAGCTTCATATTCCTCAATGATTTTATTTCCACCATTTGATTTCCACTTCTCTACATCTTTCTTAAATTGTTCTTCGTTTATATCTCCAAGAATGAACTTGTAGGTCGCATCATCGATGATTTTCTTCAATTCGTTTCCTCGCTCTGATGCCGTCTCTGAATACAGGCTTTCAGCAGGGTTAGCGACGATGATGTTTTTGTTGTCTTCTTCCAGCTCTTCGTATTTTGTACGAACCGCATCCCCTTTATTTTTTAAGTAGCGTTTATCCATCCCTACAAGGCTGACAAGCGGCTGTACATCTGTCTGCCAGCTTTTCACTTGGCTTTCTTCTCGGATAAATGTATTTCCTTCTTCTTTCTTATAATGCTGACCATCTATACCGTAAGTCATTAAACCATACACATCTTCTTCTGCAATGCGATCAAAGAAAGCCAAAATCCGCTTTAAGTCCGTCTCAGATTTAACGCTTGTTTTAGGGAATGCGAAGATGCCATTATGACCACCTGATGCCCACACACGTTCTTTGCCGTCTGGGCCTTTGATTCGATTGAGAATATCCACTTCCATGTTTTTATCTGTCGCATCATCCCTCAGGTTCACTGCATCTACCATATTTCCAACATAGATGCCTGCTTTTCCTTGTGAGAATAATTCTTGCTGCTGTGTTTTACTTGTGACTGGGAAATCTTTGTTTATATAGCCATTGTCACGCAGCTTTTTCATGTATTTCATTGTATTCATATACTCATTTGTCATAAAGTCTGGCGTGAATTTGCCGTTTTCTTCTTTCCAGTCTGTTGGCATTCCTTCATATGAACCAAGTGTTTTAAATGCCCCATAAATCAAATCATTTCGATCTGTAAAGCCAATCGTATCGGCTTTTCCATTTTGGTTCGGATCTTTTTCAGTAAATGCTTTGGCTACTTCATAAAGATCATCCAATGTTTTTGGTGTATCCAAATTTAAATTTTCAAGCCAATCCTTTCGAATGACAATCCCTTGTCTTGAAAGTGGTCTCTCTCTATAAATTCCATAAAGCTTACCGTCTATAGAGGCGTTTTTATTAATCAGTTCGTTCATCTTACTTAAATTTGGATAATCCTTTAAATACGGACCGATTTCCCAAAACACGCCTGATCTGAACGCATTAATAGCAGACGAATTCTTAATGTCTTGGATCGTGACAATTTGCGGGAGATTCCCTGCGGCAAGTGCTGAATTTAAACGGTCTTCTTTCACAGCATCAGGCACCCACGTCATATCAAGCTCTGTATTTGTAAGCTTCTCAATCTCTTTTAATACTGAATCCTTCGGCGGCTGCTGATGATACAAAATGGCCATCCAAGTCAGCTTCACCTTTTTGTCTAAATCAACCTTCTCATCTGATGAGCTTGCGCCTTTACTTGAGCACGCTGAAAGAATGCCACTTGCTGCAAACAGCAGGACAAACGCTATCAACCATAATTTCTTTCTCCCCATAAGATCCCTCCGTTGTTCCATCTTTTTAACCCTTTACAGAACCTAGTAATGCCCCTTTGTTGAAATGCTTTTGAATAAATGGATAGACAAGCAGAACCGGAATGGTCGCCACGACAATGACAGCCATTTTAATGGTTTGGTCTGGCGGTGGTGTGGATGAGCCCATATCCGACATATCTCCCTGCATTCCGCTCGATACAATGACAATCTGCCTCAGTAGTACTTGAATCGGCCATTTCACCGAATCATTTAAATACAGAATGGCGGTCATGTACGTATTCCAATACGTCACGGCATAAAAAAGTGAAATCGTCGCAATGGCTGGTAAAGAAAGAGGAAGCACAATTTTAAAGAAGATCCCTAAATCGTTACAGCCATCCATCTTAGCTGATTCTTCAAGGCTTGCAGGAATGTTTTGAAAGAAGTTTTTCAAAATGATCAAATTAAACGCATTGATGGCGACCGGTAGTATGAGTGACCAATAGGTATCAAGGAGCCCAAGTGTTTTCACCACAATAAACGTCGGGATCATCCCTCCGCTAAACAGCATCGTGAAGACAACGAGAAACATAAGTGTTCTCCGGCCTTTTAACTCCTGGCGAGACAGCCCGTATGCCATGAGAGAGGACAAAAACATGCTGACAGCTGTTCCAACGAGCGTGACGAGAATGGACACAATGAGGCTGCGATACACAATATCAGTAGAGAAGATATATCGGTATGCCTCAAGAGAAAACGTTGCCGGGAACAAGATAAACTTCTTCGTGATGACCTCTTCTACCGTAGCAAAAGAGGCGGCAATAACATGGATGAACGGGAGCACACATATTAATGCGAACATGAGTAGAAAAGAGTAATTAAATAAATTGAACAATCGGCCTTTAAGAGAACGGTCTATGTTCATCACGCCCTTTCTTTGTAAGCGTTATCATTTCGTCTGAAAATAAGCTGCTGCCTGTGACGATATCGTGATTAAAATGTAACAAACGGGGGGAGAAAGCGTCTATAATCATCTTGACAGACCAAACAGATCATTATGCCAGTCGTGCTTTTATGCTCTTGAAACAAAAGAATAAGATCATAAGCTAATGACATGATTATGCCCTATGCCTGATCATTTTCTTCAAGGATTTCCGTCGTATTGACATCTGGTCTGTAGCCTAACTCCTGCTTCGTTTTCTCAGTGGACCAAGGCTTTTCTTCGTTTTCTGATACGGCATAATATGTCCCAAAGGGAACTTCCGTTTCAATCGCTGCCTTTGTCATCCCAACAAGATCTTCATGTGAAAGCAGCGTTCTTTTCGTTCTTTTTTTCTTGTGTAATTCCTCCATTTCATCTGTCACAACGGTTCCAATCCGCAAATTGATGACAGACATCCCCGTTTGATCGTGGAATAAACGTCCTAGCTGTTCGGAGGCAAATTTTAAAATGCCATACACATTTTTTGTCGCAGGCACATCGTCAGTCGTAATGTTTCGCCTTAGTAAGGATTGACCATCCTTTTCATAACGATCGGTCACATGGTTACTGCTTGCAAAAATGACTTTTGGTATGCTTAACCGAGCCGCTGAACGAAACATATGATAGGTGCTCCGCCAAAAAACATCATTCATTTTTGTGAATTCCTCTGCATTCATCACGTCATGCGTCATGTCCATGTTCAGAAGATGAATGAGGACATCTGTATCTCGCGGAATCACCTGATATAATTCCTGTTCATTCGTTGCATCCGCTAAAATGACTTTCTCTACACAGCTTGTTTGATCAATGATGTTGATGTTGTACTCAGAAGAGAGCCCTTTTGTTAAAAGACGTCCGATCACACCGCATCCGCCAATGATGGTGATTTTTTTCATATGTCTCCTCCTTCCTTTTGGCGTAGTATGTCCAAGCCTTTTATTGATTACAGCCACTTTTTCAAAAATCGTGTTGCTTCGTGACGCATAGCCGCTGTTTCAAAATGACCTGCATGAAGACCAACAAGCTGATACCGTTCTTTCAATGAAGCAGTTTGATAGGTTTGACTCAATACCTTTTGAATTCGCCCAACGCCTTCAGCAGGCGTGAGCTGATCGAGTTTTCCAACCAAGCTTAAATGAGGTCTTGGAAAAATCATTTCCTGGATATCCGCTGCTGTAAAATGCTTGGCTAAGCTCGGTACATAGTAGTAAAAGCCGTGCCGGTCTAAATTGTTCGTTTCAATCAATGTGTGATGATCTACCTGTGCGCAAAGATCGATACACACACTGACCCGCTCATCAAGCGCAGCCGTCCACCATGAAAGAAGACCACCCATTGACATCCCAAAAACGGCTAACCGCTCTGGCAGCACATCGGACCGAGATAGCAAATAATCGATTGCACACATGCTTTCATACAACATCATGCCCCACATCACTTTTCCAGTTAAAAGCATTTCCTTGAAAATTTCACTTTCCGTTCTACCCCTTCTTTCACCAAAGCCTGCATGGTCAATTGCCAGCACACTATATCCTTTTGACGTGAACTCTTTTGCGTATGAAGGTGCTTGCAAATAATGAGCACCCTTTAACAACTCGTCCTTCCCATCCATGTAATTCCCGCCATGAGAATGTTGGAACAACACAACCGGTCTTTTTTTCACTGTATCCTTCGGCTTCACAAAATAAGCGGGCACTTCCTCTACGCCATGAATAGAGAGAATGAGTGTTTCGATTAAGTAAGATTCACGTTCTTCAATTTTTAACGTATAAGCCTCCACGCGATGGCGTTCTGGCATCTCTCCTAACAGACTGAGCAGTTGTTCACGTTTGCTTTCCTTTTCCATTGACGTCACTCCTCATTTTCTTAATCAACTTTTAAAATACGAGATCAATAGGGGAATCCCCTTGTTTTCGACAAAATTATGTCCCGGGAAATAACAAACACCCACCGGTTTTTACCGATGGGTGTAGTCATTAGTTCGCAACAATATTGACAAGCTTACCAGGGACCGCAATCACTTTACGAATGGTTTTTCCTTGAAGCTGTTCTTTTACTCGTGCATCATTTTTTGCAAGTTCTTCTAACTGTTCCCTTGTTGCGTCAGCAGGAACGGTTAATTTTGCTTTCACTTTACCATTTAGCTGTACGACAATTTCCACTTCATCGTCGACAAGCTTTGACTCGTCATATTGCGGCCATGCTTCATAAGAAATCGACCCTTCATGACCAAGTTTATTCCAAAGCTCTTCAGCTAAATGCGGTGCAATTGGAGAAAGAAGTTTCACAAAGCCTTCTGCATATTCTTTCGGCAGTGTATCAGCCTTGTAGGCATCATTGATAAACACCATTAATTGTGAAATTCCTGTATTGAAACGTAAGCCTTCATAATGATCTGTCACCTTCATCACTGTTTCATGATAGCTGCGTTCTAATGCACCGCCGGATTGCTCCGTCACTTTGTCACTGATTGAGCCATCTTCATTTGTGAATAAACGCCATACACGGTCAAGGAAACGGCGAGCGCCATCAAGTCCTGTTTCAGACCAAGCGATTGACGCATCTAAAGGTCCCATGAACATTTCATAAAGTCTTAATGTATCCGCGCCATGAGATTCTACGATGTCATCTGGGTTGACTACGTTCCCTTTTGATTTACTCATTTTTTCATTATTCTCGCCAAGAATCATTCCTTGGTTGAACAATTTCATGAAAGGCTCTTTTGTTGGGACAACACCGATATCATATAAGAATTTATGCCAGAAGCGCGCATATAAAAGATGCAGTACGGCATGTTCTGCGCCGCCAATATACACATCAACCGGAAGCCATTTCTTTAGCTTTTCAGGAGATGCAAGCTTTTCCGTGTTATGTGGATCAATATAACGTAAGAAGTACCAGCAGCTGCCTGCCCATTGCGGCATTGTATTGGTTTCACGACGTCCTTTTTTACCTGTAACAGGATCTATAACCTCAACCCACTCTTTTATATTGGCTAAAGGTGATTCACCTGTTCCACTTGGCTTAATTTCAGTCGTCTTAGGCAAGATCAGTGGAAGCTCTTCCTCTGAAACAGCTGAAGATGTTCCGTCCTCCCAATGAATGATTGGAATTGGCTCACCCCAGTAACGCTGACGGCTGAATAGCCAGTCTCTTAAACGATACGTGACTTTCTTTTCACCTTTTTGATGTTCTTCAAGCCATGCAATGGCTTTTTCAATCGCTTCTTCTTTCCCTAAGCCATTTAAGAAGTCAGAGTTAATGTGTTTTCCATCACCTGTGTAAGCTTCTTTTTCAATGTCTCCGCCTTCTACAACTTCTTTAATTGGAAGATCAAATGTCTTAGCGAATTCATAATCTCGCTCATCATGGGCAGGTACCGCCATAATAGCTCCCGTTCCATAAGTAGCTAACACGTAATCTGCAATCCAGATCGGCATCTTTTCACCATTTAATGGATTGATGGCATACGCACCTGTGAAAATACCCGTTTTCGTTTTAGCAAGATCTGTCCGCTCTAAGTCGCTCTTAGATTGAATTTCTTTGATATACGCATCCACTGCTTCTTTTTGAGCAGCTGATGTAATTTTTCCAACAAGCGCATGTTCTGGTGCAAGCACCGCATACGTTGCACCAAATAGTGTATCAGGACGCGTTGTAAAAACGGTAAACTGTTCGTTATGTCCTTCTACTTCAAAGTGAACATGCGCACCTTCAGAACGTCCGATCCAATTACGCTGCATATCTTTGATGCTTTCAGGCCAATCAATGTCTTCTAAATCTTCTAACAGCCTGTCCGCATATGCCGTAATTCTCAGCATCCATTGCTTCATTGGACGTCTTTCAACAGGATGCCCTCCGCGTTCACTTTTTCCATCAATGACTTCTTCGTTTGCAAGGACCGTGCCGAGCGCTGGGCACCAGTTCACTGGTACTTCATCGATATACGCCAATCCTTTTTCATACAATTTCAAGAAAATCCATTGTGTCCATTTGTAATAATTAGGATCTGTCGTGTTGATTTCTCGATCCCAGTCATACGAAAATCCTAAAGATTGAATTTGGCGGCGGAAGTTATTGATGTTCTCTTCTGTAAAGACCGCCGGATCATTTCCTGTATCCAGTGCATACTGCTCCGCTGGAAGACCAAAGGCATCCCATCCCATTGGATGAAGAACATCATATCCCTGCATACGTTTCATACGTGATAAAATATCCGTTGCTGTGTAGCCCTCAGGATGCCCAACATGAAGCCCTGCTCCTGATGGATATGGAAACATATCAAGCGCATAAAACTTTGGTTTACCTTCCGAGTCAGATGTGGCGAATGTTTTATGTGTCAGCCAATAATCCTGCCACTTCTTTTCAATTTCCCGATGCTGAAAACTCAATATGAAAACCTCCTTTAATATGTACGGCTTTATCTGCTCAGATGACCACTGCAAGAATTCAGATTTTTCTAAAATCAACAAAAAACCCTCATCCCCGGAAAGGGACGAGAGATTTTTTGGTTCCCGCGGTACCACCCTTGTTAGCGTAACTTGCTGTTCCTACGCTCGCTTAATATCTTTAACGCAGACATGCGACAGAAGCTTTAACACAACTGCAACTCTGAGGCGAGTTCAGAAGCAGATTTGATTGACTTTCACCAGCCGTCAATTCTCTAAAGACAAATACTGCTTTCCTACTACTCCTCTTCACTGTTCTTATCGTAACCGTCATCTAAGTAGTATTTTATAGAATTATGATCATAAGTGCAAGCAGGTTTGTATACAATGGGAATGTACCCTAGACTAGGGTAAAGTAGAGGATATTATTCGTGTGGAGATCGGTTATGACGGTTGGAGTCTGCATCCTGTGAACGCTGTTCTCTCACAAAATCGAAGCTTCGCAGAACTGCTTCTCCTCCGTAACCTGAAATAATTGATAAGATGACCAAGTGCAGACTAGAATCGGGATTTGAGGATAAGACAAGCAGTGTAGCGGCAATCATCCCAACGAGCCAATCTTCAATAAACCCTAGGTAAATAAACTTTTTTGTCATTCTGGGCTTCTCTAGCCTGCCTTTTTTCTTTACGTGACCGAGAATCCCCATGACCCCTCCAATGGCGCAAGCAATAATGACTTGTTGCAGCATTTTCATCACCTTCCTAAAGCCCTTAGAATAGTAAAGCGACTTCAGGCTGTCCAGCCCCCTGTAATGCCATTCTGCTGTTCCGTCATAATCCATGTAAAAGGTCTATTCTCTCTAACGAAGAAAAAAAGCTTGTTTCTTCCATTATATGTGAATGACCCAAAAACAATCTTGATGCATTGGAATCATTTTTGCCTGATCCATATTAACTATTTTTGTCATTTTATGAATGATGAGCAATTGATTCCTTCTTTTTCTAAAGAAAAGTCTCCTTACTTACTCTATTCTAATGGAGGACAAACTATGATGACAAATTTAACAAAGCGTTTGCAATCATTGAAACAGAACATATGTTATGTTACGTTTATAAAGAATTATTTTGGTTGAAAAGAAACCATTTTAAATGTCTGATAGCAGCAGCAAAGGAGGGTAATATGGTCAGCACGAACATCTTCGGCTTGCAAAAACAGCAGGAACTCATAAAAAAAGCGCTAGATCATGCGCGAATTGGTGTTATCATTACAGACCCTTCTTTAGAGGATAACCCTATCGTTTATGTGAATCATGGCTTTACACAAATGACTGGATACAAACCAGATGAGATTCTTGGGCGTAATTGTCGATTCCTCCAAGGAAAAGACACAGATCAAGAACAGCTTGATTTAATACGTCATGGAATACAGAATAAAACACCTATTACCACACAGCTAAAAAATTATAAAAAAGACGGCACTTTTTTTTGGAATGAACTCAATATAGATCCTTTATACATTGAACAAGATGACAAAACATTTTTCATTGGCTTTCAAAAGGATATTACGAAACAGAAAGAATATGAACAGCTCCTAGAAGATTCCTTACAGGAAGTCACCTCTCTTTCGACGCCAATCGTCCCAATCAAAAATGGTGTATCTGCTCTACCACTCATTGGAAAACTATCTGAAGAACGCTTTGATGCCATTGTTGCGAAGTTAACTTGTATATTAGATGATTCAAAGGATGATTATTTAATTGTCGATCTTTCTGGCTTAATCGATCTCGATGATTCCGTTGCAGGACGCATTTTCAAGCTGCATCATCTTCTCAGTTTAACTGGAACCGAACTGATTATCACAGGGATCAAACCACAGCTTGCGATGAAAATGAAAGACTTGGATACAGATTTCCAACATACCATCACATATTTGACGGTAAAAGAAGCTATTAAAGGATTGCAATTAGCTGAAAACCCTGTGTAAACAGGGTTTTCAACATATAGACAAAGGGCTAAAATGATGCTTATTTTAGCCCTTTGTCTTTTTTTAGCGTGATTTGAAAACCTTTGAAGTCTAGGAAGAGCGAGCACTGAAGCGGAGCGAATGTGAGGGTTTGTCTTCACGCTGAAAACCCTGTGTAACAGTTTTTTTATTTGAATCACTCTACAAAATGGAAAAATGAGGTATGATAGGTGTAAATAGAGATTTAGGGGGGCTGCTAGATGATCTTTTTACTCATCATAGGTCTTTTATGCTTTTGTTTCGCCATAGGATATGCCGCTAATTTCTTCTTATTCAAACACCAGAACCAAAGGATTTTTTCAAAGGGACTCTTTTATCCTTTTTTGATCATTGGTCTCGTTTTCTCCATCATGTCGTTACCGTTTGTGGCCGTCGATGCTCCTAAGGCACAAGCAGATTCAACTTCCGAACAGCTGTTAAAGGATCAAAAACAATTAGCATCTGAAAATTCTCGCCTGAAGGAAGACAAAGAGGCGCTTACATCCTCTTTAAAAGACGCGACAAAAGAAAAAGAAAAACTGTCAAAAAAGCTAGAAAACATCACCTCAGAAAAAGAAACAGTCAAACAGCAAGAGGAGACCATTCAAGAGCTTGAAGAGAAAATAGACAAGCTGACCTCTAGCAACGAAACACTCAAAAAAGAAAACAAGAAAAAAAATAATGAAACTCAATCCTCAACCGTCCAGCGCTCCGCTCCTAAGGATGAGGGAACGAATACGGGCGGGCATGAGTCACAAAAGGAAACAAAAAAAGAATCGGCCGCCTGTAACATCAAAGGGAGTGTGAATGGCATTTATCATACACCGGGCAGCAGATACTACTCACGAACAAAAAATGTAACCGAACTGTTCTGCTCCGTAGAAGAGGCAGAGCGAGCAGGTTACAGGGCACCTAAGCAATAGCTATGCTTCACGATCAAAAACCTCCTGTCAGCCCGCTAGGGAACAGGAGGTTCTTTTTAAATTTCTCTTCTTAATGCGGTTAATACATTCGTTTTCGTTGCCTTACGTGCTGGGTTGAGTCCAGATATAATCGCTACCCCTGCGCTAATCACTGTCGCTGTGATCACAAGACTTAGCGGAATATAGGAGAAGGTAATTGAGAATTGATCACTTGACCCTCCCTCAGACATGGAAGACAAAATGGATGGAATAATTAAATTGACGGCAAAACTAATGATATACGAGATGATAATACCGATGATCGATCCAATCACCCCAATATAAGCACTCTCCATGAGAAACATTCGCTTGATAATGGATGGATTCGCGCCAATGGCTTTCATAATACCAATCTCTTGTGTTCGCTCTGTTACCGCCATTGTCATCGTATTGAAAATACCAATTGCAGAAATAATGACCGCAATACATCCGACAAAAATGAGTCCAATTTTGAAGACCGTAAAGAACATATCCATTCCTTCAAGCTGGTTCGTCACAGAGATGACTTGGTAGCCCTCATCTGTCAGTTTATTCGTGAGCGCACCGACATTGTCGAATTTGTCTGCATAGACAGAGGTCATTTTGTCGACATTGCCGGCTTCAGGAGACATATCCAGCATTTGACCAAATTCTTTTTCATAAGCATTCGGAATGAGAATTTTATGATCCTGCTGCCACTCCAAATTCGGCTTTTTCATTACGCCTACTACACGGAAATCAAATGTTTTTTCTTTGACGACTTCATTTTCTTCATTTAGTTTTGGCACCTTGATTTGAATGACTTTATTTACAATATCCTTCGTATAGCCCTTTGGCTCTTTCGGTGATTCTTCACCATTTGACGTCTGATTTACTTCTTTTTCATAGTCTTTGCGTTCTTTTTCCGTCCACAGTTGTTCTGCCATATGATACCCGACCACAATTTCGTTCGCTGATGTTGGGACTTTTCCTCTGTCTAGCTCAAGCCCTGCTTCTTTTTCTTCCTTCATATCCGTCAGAGCAACCTGCGTTTCACTTGAGCGGTCATCGAGCTCAACATTTAACAATGGATTGAGAGACGTTCTTGAGACAACAGATTTCACATGATCATATTTCTTTAAATCATCAACCTTGACGTCTCCTTTTTCTTTACCTAACACTTTAATTTCTGTGATGATTTGCTGCTTCATGATTTCATCTTGAGCCGATTTTTGCAGACCAAAACCGACAGACGCTAGAACGATTAAAAAAGAGCATGCCATTGTGGTCGCAAGAATGGTCATAAACACACGCAATCTATTTTTCTTCATGTTTCTTCTAATGAATTTGACCTGATCTCTAAATTTCAATGGACTGTCCCCCTTTCTTTAATACACCATCATGAAGCTGGAACGTTGTGTCTGCGATTGAAGCGACTTCATCGTCATGTGTAATGATGACAAATGTAATTCCTTTTTCACGATTGAGCTGCTGGATAAAGGCTAGAATTTCTCCTTCGGTTTCTGAATCCAAACTGCCTGTTGGTTCATCGGCTAAAATAATAGATGGATTTAAAATCAAAGCTCTTGCAATACTCACACGCTGCTGCTGTCCACCTGACAACTCATTTGGATAATGCCCTGCATGATGCTCAAGGCCTACTCGTTTGAGCATTTCTTTTACTTTCACCTTACGTTCAGAAGGCTTCACACCTTTTAAAGTGAGCGGAAGTTCAACATTCTCAAACGTTGTTAAGCTCCCGATCAATTGAAAGCTTTGAAAGATAAAGCCAAAATGATCTAAACGAAAGTCCGCCCATTCTTTTTCATTAAAGCCAGTCACATTGGTTCCATCGATGACAATTTGTCCGCTCGTTGGCGTAATATATCCTGAAATTAAATTTAATAAGGTAGATTTCCCCGAGCCACTTCGTCCGACGATACAAGCAATGTCGCCTCTTTTGATGGATAGGTCAATGCCTTTGAGCACAGGAATTTCGTTTTCTCTGCCCTTCTTACCAATTTTAAACATATGATCTAACGCTTGAATCTGAATCATCTCTACTCCCCTACTCTCTCTGTTTATCTTTTTCGATATATCAAGAAATAACTTGTCAGTGCGCCTACAGCTCCACCGATTAACATGCCAGCGATATAACCAAACATTGAATTATCTGACGAAAATCCAACCCAGCCAAACCCTAGAACACCAAAGACAATCACCATAATTTGAATCGGTCTATCCATTTTTGAGTAAAGAAAGAAGCGGCCATTTCGTTCAATTGGGTGTTTCATAAAACTAAACAGACCAATGAGATAAAATACTATCACCATAACAATTGGCACGATGAATTCTTCACTAGTGAACCAAATTGGATAATCACTTGGATCTCGATATTGAAAACGGTCAGTTATATAAGTAATTGGTGAGATTGGCATAATAAAGTGGTCAAAGCTTTCATCAACCCAATTTCTATTTGTTTTCAAAATAAAGTCTAAATGATACATCGGAAGCGCAATTAATAAATAGGGTAAAATAGTTGTACTGAACGTGACAATTGCTTGACTAATCGCGCTTCCTGTTAAAGTACCTGCTGCGAAACACAAACTATAAATCATCAAGGACGAAACAAGCGCAATGAAATACCCGCTATTAAACCCGAATGTCTCCTTTGGTTGGATGCCTAATATGAGAAAGTAAGTTAAGACATATGAGAATATATGAATGAACGCGATAATCCCGGCACCCAGAAAAAACTTTGTATGATAGATGGTACTTCTGCTAAACGGCAAGGATAAAGTGAAATCCATTTGTCCTTTATTTCTTTCATATCCCAGCTGAATAATCGCAAAAAACAAACCCATCGTCCAGGAAAGGGTTATAAAAATGTCTGAACCAAAATCATAGTAAAAATAATTATCTACTGTTGTACACGTCGGATCATTTAAACAAGTATGAAAGGATGAGTATCCCATTAAAAAGGATAAGGGCGTCGCAAACACTGCAACAAGCATCACTAAAATAAATGTCAGCTCTGATTGCTTCCATTCCTTAAATAATAATTGCCGCTTTACCATCTGCGTTTCCCTCCAAACTTCGCAATGAATACTTCTTCTAAATTCACAGGCAGTTCATGCCATACTTTTGGCTGTAATGATTTCAAATACTCTTTTGCCTCTACATCTGTTTTGAGCACAAGCGCTGTATAGAAAACACCTGCTTGATCTAAAATGGAGACGCCTTTTTTTCTAATACTTAAATTCATATCTTCTTCAAATGCCATTTGGATTTTGACATAGTCATTCTTTAATTCATCTAAATCCATGACACTTGTGAGTTGATTGCCTTCTAAAAATCCAATTCGATTACACATACGCTCAATATCCTCTAAGCGGTGAGAGGTAATTAAAATCGTCGTTTGTCGTTCTGCCACCTCATCAATCATCAGCTGAAGAACGTCGTTTCTAGTGACCGCATCAATCCCATCTGTCGGCTCATCTAACAAAATGACCGCTGGTTTGATGGCAAAGCTTAAAATTAATGACAGCTGTTTCTTTAAACCTGTCGACAATTCACGATATTTCACTTTTTCCGGAATCTCATAACGGTTCACCAGCTCATTGGCATATGTCACGTCAAACTTCGGATAAATTTGCTTTAACAGCTGTACTAGCTGTCCGTAATTGTACCTGTCAAAGTAAGGGTTCACGACCGGCATATATACAATATTTTGCTTGACTAAGGGATGTTCTTTCACCAGTACGTCTTTAAAATAAATCTCTCCTTCATCCGGAAGAAGAATTTGCTGAATCAATCTGAGAAGTGTTGTTTTTCCTGAGCCATTCCGGCCAAGCAGACCGAAGATCTCTCCTTCGCCTATCTTGAAGGAAACGTCACTGAGTACTTCGCGGCCATTTAATTTCTTCGATACATTTCTGACCTCAATCAACTTGTTTTCCTCCTTTTAGACTTGAGCCGATCTCTTCTAGCCATTCTTTGAGTTGATGAATGTCAATACCGGCATAATGAGCTTCTATGATGAGTTGTTTTAATTGCTCCTTCATCTCGAGCACCTTCCCTTCATTCAGCTTTAATTGGGCACCTTCTGTTACATACGTACCGCGGCCTCTTAGTGTTTCAATAATCCCTTCCCGCTCAAGCTCTTTATACGCTTTGCTGACGGTGTTTGGGTTGGCGATGATGATGGTGGCCAGCTCTCTTACAGAAGGCAGTTTGTCGCCAGGTTTCATCACACCTTTTAGGCACAAAATTTTCAACTGCTCAATGATTTGTTCATATATTGGCGCAGCGCTTCTTGGATCTATTTGAATCATGATGGCTCCCTCTTTTCTCATTCATGCTTTTGCAGTCCTATCGCTTGATCATGTCCTTGCATTAAAGGGACCGAATTGGGTATAAAATCTTTTTGAACTTCAAAACCAATGAAAACGAGAACGAAAAAAAATGTACATGCTAACGCAACAGCCAGCACCATCCACTTCAAATTGATTGGGTTTTTTTCTTTTTTCATGGTTGAACACCTTTCTTCACTTTTATGTGTCTGTAGTGTATTAGTTGATATAGTACAATTAATACAATATAGACACCCGACTGAAAAGTCAATAGCTTTTCAAAAAAATAAAAAACAGACCCTTAAAAGAAGGATCTGTTCATCATTCGTTATCGTATGAAATACCTAAAATCATTTGATTTTGCAAACTTTGAATTTGAACACGCGCCCTGTCTAATCGCTCTCTTTGTTGTTCATTGGCTACATCTTTTAATTTTTCTAATTCATTTACCGCTTCCTCAAGCATAAGCTGCGCTTTTGAAAATTCGTCCTCATTATAATGCTCTTGGCGTGAGCTTAAATCAAATTGTTCACTTGCAAACTCAAGGGTTTCAGTACTTTTTTGCATAAATTCATCGATCGACTTTCTTGTTGCCATCTTGCATTCCCTCCATTTCATCATCGCTCCCGCCTATTTTGCCCAGGTAAAGCTTTTTCACTAAAGAAAATGTTGGACAGATTCAATTGTCCTCCTTCGTGATTTTTGTTAAACTTTTAGGATGCCTATTATTATGCAAGGAGGTTACTGACTTGGATCAGCATAACCCTTTTTTATATTCAAACAGCGAAAAACGTTATCACACGTGGAATTATCATTTGCGCGAGCACTTTGGTCATAAAGTGTTTAAAGTCGCCTTAGATGGTGGCTTTGATTGCCCAAACCGTGATGGTACTGTAGCCCACGGAGGCTGTACATTTTGCAGTGCCGCTGGGTCTGGTGATTTTGCAGGAAACCGGGCTGATGATCTCATCACTCAATTTAATGAAATCAAAGACCGGATGCACACAAAATGGAAAGACGGAAAATACATGGCGTATTTCCAGGCGTATACAAATACACATGCGCCGCTTCCTGTCTTAAAAGAAAAATACGAAACCGTCATGAACCTGGATGGTGTGGTTGGTTTATCTATTGCGACAAGACCTGACTGTCTGCCAGATGACGTTGTGGAGTATTTAGCTGAATTAAACGAGCGCACTTATCTGTGGGTAGAGCTTGGCCTTCAAACCGTACACGAACGGACAGCTATGCTTATCAACCGTGCCCATGACTATGAATGCTACGTAGAAGGTGTAGAAAAACTGCGAAAACACGGAATTCGTGTCTGCTCGCATATCATTAACGGATTGCCTCTTGAAAACCGGGACATGATGATGGAAACAGCCAAGGCTGTCGCTGATCTAGATGTACAAGGAATCAAAATTCATTTGCTTCACCTTTTAAAAGGAACCCCAATGGTCAAGCAATACGAAAAAGGCAAGCTTGAGTTTTTAAGCCAGGAGGAATATGTTCAGCTTGTTTGTGATCAACTGGAGATCCTTCCGCCAGAAATGATTATTCATCGTATTACAGGCGATGGTCCAATTGAATTAATGGTTGGTCCGATGTGGAGTGTAAATAAGTGGGAAGTACTGAATGCCATTAATGCTGAGCTTGAAAGACGAAACAGCTATCAAGGCAAACGTTTCGTCAGATTGGAAGAAGCGGCCAAATGATTTTAAAGCGCATGCTCCCTTTTAGTAAAGAGCTGTTAGAACGTGCTTGTAAAAAAGGCGATATCGTCATTGATGCAACGATGGGAAATGGCCACGATACACTCTATTTAGCTGATCTTGTAGGAAAAGAAGGACAAGTTTTTGCATTCGACGTTCAGGAGGAGGCCTTAAAGCAAACAAGCAAAAGGCTTGGTGAGCAATATCCTTACGTTCACCTGATCCACGATGGACATGAAAAACTGGCTAATCACTTACCAACGGATGTTTACGGGCACATATCTGGTGCAGTCTTTAACCTTGGGTACCTGCCCGGAGGCGATAAAACCGTCACCACTCATGCTCATACGACCATTGAAGCGATCAAACAGCTTATTGACTGGCTAAAGCCAGGAGGTCTGATCGTTCTTGTCATTTACCACGGTCATCCCGAAGGAAAAAAAGAAAAAGAAGTGCTTCTTGATTATTGCAGGTCTCTTCATCATGAAGAAGTACAAGTCTTGTCTTATCAATACATGAATATTCATAACGACCCACCCTTTGTGGTAGCGATTGAAAAAAAGCTCAAATCCTAATGGATTTGAGCTTTTTTATGAAGATTTCATCCAAGGCATTTTCTGATAGGTCCGATAGGCTCTTCCATTGATATAGAAAAAGAACGACGTTTTCCCGCTTGATTTGATCAGCCTTTTTGCCAGCTTGTTCATCTCTTTTTGGGCTGTCACTTTTTCATCGGACAAATAGACCGCCAGTAACCCTCTGTTAATCAGCTTGTGAAAATTTTCGTGCGGGATGCCTTTCAGCTGCTCATCCGCTTTTTCGATAAAATGCTGAAGTCTGTCCATCATCTCATGATGAGAGTCATAGTATGAGCAAAAATTCAGATCGCCCCCAAGTCGGTCCTCTTCTTGATCAATTAAATAATCCAGTAAAATGTGCAGACCTTGGATATAAGGGAAATAGCTTTCGTAAATTTGCTTCGCCTGCTTTTCTGTAAAATCAGGCTGAAGTGCATACGCCACAAGACAAAAAATGCCTAACGTTGATCCTGCACATGCTGAAAACTCGTACCATTCCATCTTCGGCAAATCCTTTTCATATTGGCGAAACCATGACTCTAATCGAGGCACACGTTCATGAGGAACCACGTGCTTATGTACTTGCAAATCACTATAATAATCACACAGCGTGTGTAAATACGGCTGAATGACCGGATAATGCTCTAGGCGTGACAGCACGTCTTGACATGTGCGGACAAGCGCATGTAAATACCCATGATCCTCTTGATCATCACGGAATTGATAATATGGCTTGAGCTCAGCTTGAATATTAAGCGCATCTCTCATCGCTTGATGCAGCATATGAAAATCTTTTGGATCAAGCGACGTACTGCGGTCACATAGGTTATCTAAGTAATCACTGATGGTTTGATACGCCACAATGAATTCAATACACGTTTCTTTCGCTTCACCTGCTAAAAGAGATAAAATTCCTCCGCCTTCACAGTGAAAGGTTTTACTGGATATGCTCGCTAGCGCTTGCGTTCTCAGTTCTTCATTTTCAATCATTTCTGCATGAGCCCGCCACTTTTTCAGCTCCTGATGAACAAGCGGAAAAATATCTTTATATACCTTCGTCATCAGTGCAAAAGGACGCTCTGGTACTGACAAATCAATCCACCCCCAACTTAAGCTCACAATCAAATATACTGATCTGTAAAGGCTCTTGCCGCCCTAAACACATCTTCTCTTTCCGGTTCATTAAAAATTTCGTGATACAGCTCTTCCCATTCACGGTATGATTTATTGTATGATTCAATGCCATTGAACCATTTGATCACTCTCGTTTTATCTACGATCTTGTCATCGCCCGCCTGCATTAAGAGGAGCGGAATCGACCGAAAGACATTCGTTGGCTGCATTGCCGCATCGATATTTTTGATCAGCTCTCGATACCAGCGAACAGACACCTTTGTCACATAAAGTGAATCATTTGAATCTGCCTCAATAACGGCCTGATTTCGTGTGGCAAGTTCAATAGACAGCCCGGACTCTACTTTAAAAGACGGAGCAAGCATATTTAGACCTTTTGATGCAAAATCCATCAGCTTCTTCGGTTTAAATTGCAGACCTAAACAAGGTGATGATAAAATAAGGCCATCAATCTTCGTATGGGTGTACTGCTTGACCCACTCAATTGAAATGAGTCCACCCATGCTGTGCCCAAGTAAAAATGTAGGAAGCCTGAATGACTTCGCATGTTCGATCCATTCATCAACTGTATCAATGTATTCTTGAAAAGAGCGGATGTGGCCGCGCGCACGTGTTGATGTCCCTTGCCCAGGCAGGTCACCCATGATGACGTGATAGCCTGCAGTTCGCCACATTTCGATCAGCCATTTATACCGGCCATGATATTCACTAGCACCATGTACAATCACAATTGTACCAACTGGTCTTTCAGCATGCCAAGTCCACAAAGTAAACACCTCACAAATGTTGTATTAAGAAAGGAAGTCGAAAAAGTGATTTATCCATATCATCAGTTTACACCTGAGATTCATGAATCGGTCTTTGTTGCAGATAACGCCACCATTACTGGCGATGTCACGATTGGAGAATATTCGAGCGTTTGGTTCCAAACCGTCATCAGAGGCGATGTCGCTCCAGTGAGAATTGGAAAAAACGTCAACATTCAAGACTTATCCTGCCTGCATCAAAGTCCTGGAAAAACACTTCTTATTGAAGATGGTGCTACCATTGGACACCAAGTCACGTTACATAGCTCAATCATTCGAAAAAATGCCCTCATTGGCATGGGGTCCATCATTCTCGATGGTGCGGAAATTGGCGAAGGTGCCTTTATCGGTGCAGGAAGTCTTGTCCCTCAAGGAAAGGTCATCCCAAAAGGATCACTCGCTTTTGGCCGTCCAGCCAAAGTGGTTCGACTGTTAACAGATGAAGATATCCAAGACATGGACCGGATCCGCAGAGAATATGTAGAAAAAGGACAATACTATCGTTCCCTTTTATCCCGTTAACATCATACGTGTATCTTCACTTTATCATGTTTTTTTCAGGATATTAAGCAATAACTATGAACCGCTTGTTATTTTACCCTTTTCCACTACTTTCTATCATGACAAAAAAGGTTTTCAGCACAAAGCTGAAAACCTTTTTTCATTAACTAAAGATGACTTCTTTTGGTTGGTGATTCAACTGCTCTGGATCAATACTGCGCTCCACATAAATGCTGTGCCAGATCATAAAGATCAGGACTGTCCAAATCTTACGGCTATGATCTGCTTTACCAGCACAATGTTCATTTAATAAATCAAGAACATATTGCTTGTTAATGTATTCGTCTGTTTGACTGTTTTTAATGATATCTTTCGCCCAAGCGTTCATCTCATTTTTCAGCCAATGACGAATTGGCACAGGGAAACCTAGCTTTTTGCGGTTTAACACATGGTCAGGCACAATGCCTTCTGCTGCTTTACGCAATAAGTATTTCGTTGTGCCATCTTTTGTTTTCAGCTCTTCTGGAATTTTAGAAGCCGCTTCAAATACGACCTTGTCAAGGAATGGAACACGAAGCTCAAGAGAGTTCGCCATTGTCATCTTATCTGCTTTAAGCAAGATGTCTCCGCGCATCCACGTATGAATATCAACATATTGCATTTTATTAATATCACTGTAGCCTGCACTTTCCTCGAAGTATGTTTTCGTCACGTCACGATACGTGATGTTCGGATCATACTGCTTTAAGAGGTTTTTCTTCACTGGCTCTTCAAAGATTTTCGCATTGCCGATATAGCGTTCCTCTAACGGCGTACAGCCGCGAACGATAAAGCTTTTCCCTTTCATTCCTTCTGGCATTAAACGTGCCAGACGAAGAAGAAGCTTTTTCAACATAGATGGAACAGATTCAAATGGCTTTAGAGAAAGAGGCTCGCGGTAAATATTATATCCACCGAACAGCTCGTCCGCTCCCTCACCAGAAAGAACAACTGTGACTTGTTTCTTCGCTTCTTTTGCGACGAAATAAAGTGGAATCGCCGCCGGATCAGCTAAAGGATCATCTAAATGCCAAACAATCTTCGGAAGCTCGTTCATATATTCCTCAGGGGAAATGACGGCACTAAAGTTTTGTAAGCCTAGCTTATCAGCTGTTTCCTTTGCCACATCCACTTCACTAAAACCATCCTGCTCGAAGCCAACAGAGAACGTCTTCAGCTCAGGGTGAAATTCCTTTGCAACAGACACGATGAAAGAAGAATCAATACCGCCAGAAAGGAATGAACCAACAGGCACATCACTTCTCATGTGAACTTTCACAGAATCATAGATTGCATCGCGCACTTCTTCTATTAATTTCTGTTCTTGTGTTTGTTCAGGCTTGAATTGAACCTTCCAGTAAGTCTTAAATTCTATCTTCTTGCCCGGGCGAAGTGTAAACTGATGACCTGGCTCCACCTTGTGCACCTTTTGATCAAGTGTATTTGGCTCAGGAACGAATTGGAAAGACATGTATTGCTGCAGAGAGGTCTCATCAAATAAAATGTTCTCATTTACAGCCATTAAGCTTTTGCGTTCAGAAGCAAAGTACACTTGCTCATCCATTTGTGTAAAATAAAGCGGTTTGATGCCAAAAGGATCTCTTGCGCCATATAATAACTGCGCTTCTTTATCCCAAATTAAAAAGGCAAACATGCCGCGAAGCTTTGAAGCTGCTTCTTCTTTATAGTGACGATATGTGGCAAGAAGTACTTCCGTATCAGAATCTGTGCTGAACGTATAGCCCTTTTTCACAAGCTCTTCCTTCAGCTCCACATAGTTATAAATTTCTCCGTTGAAAATAATCCAATATTTCTCATCTTCATAAGAAAGCGGCTGCTTTCCATGTTCAACATCTATAATACTTAAACGTCTAAATCCAAATCCTACATGCTCATCATGGAAGTACCCCTCATCATCCGGACCACGATGAACGATGAGACGATTCATTTGTTTAATTAACTCTTCCTGCTCAGTAGTTTCGGACAATGGACGGTGATTAAATACACCAACAAACCCACACATATTATTGCCTCCACGTTATGTTATTTCTAAAAGTAGACCTATAATTAGACAGTATTTTGTACGATTTCGTTTCACATTTTTACGCTTTTTATAGAATTTTTTTTAATCAAAAGGAAAACCGCTTAAAATAAGCGGTTTTATATGTTGTTATTGTCCTAATGCTTCCTTGCGAAGCGTGTCGGCTTTATCCGTTTTTTCCCATGGGAGATCTAAATCGTGACGGCCAAAATGTCCGTATGCAGCTGTTTGTTTATAGATCGGACGACGCAGATCGAGCATTTTAATAATGCCAGCCGGACGTAGATCAAAGTTCGCACGAACCACCTCAATTAATTTTTCTTCAGAAGCTTTTCCTGTTCCGAATGTATCAATTGAAATCGATACAGGCTGTGCAACACCAATTGCATAAGCAAGTTGCACTTCACAAGAATCTGCAAGGCCAGCTGCTACGATGTTTTTCGCTACGTAACGAGCAGCATATGCTGCAGAACGGTCAACCTTTGTTGCGTCCTTACCAGAGAAAGCACCGCCGCCATGACGAGCGTAGCCGCCATACGTATCAACGATGATTTTACGTCCAGTTAAACCAGCATCCCCTTGAGGTCCACCGATGACAAAACGGCCTGTTGGGTTAATAAAGTATTTTGTCTCTTCATCAATCAGTTCACTTGGAACCACAGGGTGGATGACATGCTCTTTTAAATCGCTTTGAATTTGTTCAAGCGTCACTTCTGGTGCATGCTGCGTGGAAATAACCACTGTGTCAATACGAACTGGTTTGTTTTGTTCATCATATTCAACTGTTACTTGTGTTTTTCCATCTGGGCGAAGGTATGCAAGTGTTTGATCCTTGCGTACTTCTGTTAAACGACGAGATAATTTATGCGCTAGTGAAATCGGCAGCGGCATCAGCTCTTCTGTTTCGTTGTTTGCAAAACCAAACATAAGACCTTGGTCACCTGCACCAATCGCATCAATTTCTTCTTCAGTCATTGTTCCTTCACGTGCTTCAAGCGCTTTGTCTACACCTTGCGCAATATCAGCAGACTGTTCATCAATTGATGTTAGCACAGCACATGTTTCCGCATCAAAACCATATTTCGCACGTGTGTAGCCAATTTCCTTAATCGTGTCACGTACCGTCTTTGGAATATCGACATAAGTAGACGTTGTAATCTCACCGCTTACTAATACGAGACCGGTTGTTACAGAGGTCTCACAGGCAACACGTGCATTTGGATCTTTCTTTAAAATTTCATCCAAAATGCTGTCTGAAATTTGATCACAGATTTTATCCGGATGTCCTTCTGTCACTGATTCTGAAGTAAATAAACGACGATTTTGACTCATAATGGCTATTTCCTCCTGTACAAGGCCACATCATCCCAAGATGAGGCCTCCAATATGATACGGAACTCGTTCCCTCTTATATGAAAACGTTTATATTAGAGATGTTATTGGCAATTTGTTCATATGATATCCCAAAAATAAAAAAACCATTTCCTTCATTTCGAGGAAAGGGTCTGAGATCGCATGCCTTTCACTCTTATCGCTCAAGGTGTTCTTGTACCTTGCATCAGGTTAGCACCTTGGTTTCTCAGCATGTTCATGCCTTTTTCATAAGAAACCGGTTGCTGGGCTTCATCGGGCCTGTCCCTCCACCAACTCGGGATAAGAGTATCCGTTCAATAAGATATCTTATCTTAAACCCTTGCGTCATGTCAATGCTTCATAGGAATTATCTCTCCTCTTTTTTCACCTCACAATTAGCATCACCAAAAAGCATATTTTCATAGCAGAAATGAAAAAACACACACAAAAATATTTAAATAGTATAGACTATTATTATCAATGTGTTATACTAATCGAAACAAACAAATTCAACGGTAAAGGAAGGGTTTTTTTATGAACTCAGTGGATTTAAAAGAAGATTTGCAGTCATTGCTCTCATTAGAAAATACGCACCAAAATTTATCTGTTCCGAAACTTGTTGAAAAGATTTTGGCACGTAATGAAGGCGTTTTAACATCAACAGGAGCTGTCCGCGCCACAACTGGTGCTTACACTGGACGTTCGCCTAAAGATAAATTTATCGTCAAAGAAGAAAGCTCTGAGCATAAAATCGATTGGGGTCATGTAAACCAGCCGATCTCTAAAGAAGCATTTGATCGTTTATATACAAAGGTTGTCTCATACTTAAAAGAACGTGATGAACTATTTGTCTTTGAAGGGTTTGCCGGCGCTGACGAAAGATACCGTATGCCGATTACAGTTGTAAACGAATTTGCATGGCACAATCTCTTTGCAAAGCAGCTATTCATCAGACCTGACGGGTCAACGCCATCAGCTAACGAAAAACCTTTCACCATCTTATCTGCACCTCACTTTAAAGCAGATCCTGAAACAGATGGAACAAACTCTGAAACATTCATTATCGTTTCTTTTGAAAAACGGACGATTCTCATTGGTGGAACAGAGTATGCAGGAGAGATGAAGAAATCGATTTTCTCTGTCATGAACTACCTGCTGCCTGAGCAAGATATTTTATCGATGCACTGCTCAGCAAACGTTGGTCAAGAAGGCGATGTCGCATTATTCTTCGGCCTTTCAGGGACTGGGAAAACGACGCTTTCTGCAAGCGCAAGCCGCAAGCTGATCGGAGACGATGAACACGGATGGTCTGGCACAGGTGTCTTCAATATCGAGGGCGGATGCTATGCGAAATGTGTGAACTTAAGTGAAGAAAAAGAACCACAAATCTACAAAGCCATCAGCTTCGGATCAGTGCTAGAAAATGTTGTGCTTGATGAAGAAACTCGTGAAGCGGATTATGATGATACATTCTTTACTGAAAATACACGGGCTGCTTACCCAATCGAAATGATTGATAACATCGTGAAACCAAGTATCGCAGGTCATCCATCTGCTATTGTCTTCTTAACAGCTGATGCATTTGGCGTTTTACCTCCAATCAGCCGTTTAACAAAAGAACAGGCGATGTACCATTTCTTGAGCGGTTACACAAGTAAATTAGCAGGAACTGAGCGCGGTGTAACGTCACCAGAAACAACATTCTCTACTTGCTTCGGTTCACCATTCTTGCCACTTCCAGCTCACGTCTATGCTGAAATGCTTGGCAAAAAAATTGATGAGCACGGTGCAAAAGTATTCCTTGTGAATACAGGCTGGACTGGCGGCGGCTATGGTACGGGCAAACGAATGAATCTTGCTCATACAAGAGCAATGGTGCAAGCAGCGATCGAAGGTGACCTTGACAATGCCGAAATGATTACTGACGACATCTTTGGATTACACATTCCACTTCATATTCCAGGTGTACCAGATGAAGTACTTCAACCTGCTAAAACGTGGGAAGACCAAAATGCTTATCAAGAAAAAGCACACTTCCTTGCCAATGAATTTAAAAAGAACTTCAAAAAATTCAGCCATGCGGCAAGTGACATTGAAGCAAAAGGCGGACCACTCGTATAAAAAGACGAAAGCTGAGGGAATATACCCTTCAGCTTTTTTTAGTTCGTTGAATGCAATGACACAAGGCGGTAAGTCACCTTCGTAACATTGTCTGTCAGTTCCAGCTTTTCAACATGTGCTGTCCCTGTTTTTTCTCCGTCTTTCGTTTTGCGCACCTCAAGCGGAATATTTAATGGATAAATGCGGTACCCTTCCTTCATGAGCTCAAACACATTTTCTTCAATTCTTGTCTCATTTCCTTTTGTGACAATCATTGTATTAAATTCAACAGGCATTCCCATAATGAAAATCCCCCTACTTTCTATATTCGTTATACCGTTTATTTTACCACATTTCCGCTTTTTCGGCTGTGCATCCATGTCGTCAGCCTTCTGACAATCTCTCGATTATGATGAGGCGGGAAATAATGATTGTAGCCGTGAAAATACCATGTTTCCACAGACTTCCCGTGCTTGCGAAGCGCTTCTTCTAATAAATACGCATGCTCAATGGATACATTCTGATCCTGCTCTCCATGGATGATTAAAACAGGCGCTTCCATTTGATCCACAACATTCAAAGGCGTTCTGTCCTCATATGCCTCAGGTACCTTATGCGGCGGACCGCCAATCACGCGCTTCATCATTCTTCTCATATCGACACGCTCTTCATAGGTGAGCTTCATATCACTTACACCTCCCCATGTTACAAAGGAAGCAGCCTCCTGTTTCATTTCAACAGCAGTCCAAATGCCCATAATACCGCCGCGCGAAAAACCAAAGATATGAATACGATCCCGCTTTACCTTTTTGTGATGCTTCAACAGCTGAAATGCAGCGAATGCATCTTTCCGATCCTCTCCGGCAAAATCCTCGTTTCCTTCGCCTCCTTGATTCCCTCGGTAAAAGGGAGCAAAGACAACAAAGCCTTGTGCTGCAAATTGCACGATTCGGCCAGGTCTCACCATCCCCACATTTTTAATGCCGCCTCGTAAATACAAAAAGCCCTCATAGAGACCTTCTCCGGCCGGTTCAGCGAGCAGCCCCTTTATCCGAAGTCCATCTGCCTCGTAGGTCACTGTATATAAATGAATATGCGGATGGGGCGATGGGAATCTTCTTTTTTCCACAATCACTTGATTTCTCTCCTTTTCATCCGGTATTACGTCAATTGCTTGATGATCGCTTCTGCAACAAGCTGGCCTGATTTTGTCACCATCGGGGTGCCGCCGCCCGGATGACTTGTCCCTCCAACAAACCAAAGCCCTTCAATGTCCTTTGACTGATTATTGATACGGAAGAACGCCTGCTTGAACGAGTTTGAAGACATGCCATAAATGGCTCCATGATATGCCCCCGTTTTCTGCTGCAAATCAAGCGGGGTTTGAACCGCTTCATATTCGACAAGCTGATCAATATCAAAGAGACCCTTTTCCTTTAATTTGGTTTTCATATGCTGACGATACGTCTCCTTTAGCATGTCCCAATTTTGCTCTTTTGTCACATAAGGTGCATTGGCCAAGACAAAAAGGTTGCTTCTGCCCGGTCCTCCGCTTAATTCTGGCTCTGAATGGCCCGAATAACATATGTAAAGTGTTGGATCCTGAGGTAATTGCTTTTTCTGAAAAATATCCTTAAATTCTTGTTCATAATTCTCAGGGAAAAATACATTGTGATGGGACAGCTGTTCATAGGCTTTGGGTACTCCTAATAAAAGAACAAAGCCAGATAACGATGGCTCAATGTTTGACAGCTTTTGATTTAAGAAGCTAGGACGGTCTTTTTCATCAATCAAATGACGGTAGACAGTCAGTGCATCCGCCCCTGCAATCACTTGATCAGCCTCATACATCTGCTGAGCAGTCTCCACTCCTTGGATACGCCGATCTTTCACATGAATCTTGCTTACTTGTTCATTGAGGTGAATTTGGACGCCTAGTTCCTTTGCGAGTGTTTCGAATGCCTCGACTAAACGATAAGTGCCGCCCTTTATTCCATAAATCCCTTTTTCCCCTTCTAAATAAGCCATCATATTAAAAATAGCGGGCGCTTCGTAGGGTGAAGAGCCAATGTATGTTGCATACCGCCCAAACATCGCCAATGTATGAGGATGACAAAAATATTGACGCAGCAGGCGCTGAACGGATGTAAATGGTTTGACCGCAAGAAGTGCTTTCATCAGCTTTAGATCCATCTTATCTTTCCAGGTCAATAACAAACGATTTAAAAACTGCTCCTCGGCCATTTGAAAAAGCTTCTTCGATTCCAGTAAAAATGCACGGTATTGCTTTGCATCCTCAGGACTATATGCTGCAATTTGTGATTCCATTTGCTCGATATCCGGCGTAAACTCGACCGTATGACCATCTGAGAAAACGTTTTTGGTGAGTGGAGAGATCGGATAAAATGTCACATAATCCTCCATCTTTCTATTACAGGAAGTAAACACATCTTCAAAATATGCCTTCATTGTCATGGTACTCGGTCCTAGATCAAAAGAGTAGCCAGCCCCTTGACGGCGCTGTAATTTCCCGCCTAAAGCAGCTTCTTTTTCTAAAATGGTGACCTGAACCCCGCATGACTGTAAGCGAATCGCAGCTGATAATCCGCCAAGTCCTCCGCCAATGATGATCACTTTTTTCATTCGTACCTTCTCCCTTTCCATTCGTACCCTTCTTTTTTCAGTCCGCTTTTCATAGAAGCACAGCCAATGGCGATCAGACTCAAAATGCTGACCGGCAATAAAAAGGCCATAGCAGATGTTCTTCCGTTCTCAATATCAATTGCCGCTTTGATGGACACACCCAGCCCGTAGCAAAGAATGGCTAAACATAGATTTAACACATCAAGCTGAATGAGTGCGATCATGAAACAAATGACGGGAACCAAATAAAGCACCGTGTATAAACAAAAGACACCGCTTAACAAAGCAATGCTTCGATTCACCCCAGGGAACAAATTTTTTCGATAGCCTTCCCAAACTTCCTGTCCATTCTCGTACATTCTCATATAAACAAATGGATGAATACTTGCGAGTGTGAACGGAAAGCCCTTTTCTTTCACCAGTCTAGCTAACGCCATATCATCAACTAGCGAATCCTTGATCGCTTCATGACCGCCAATTTCGTGATAACAATTCTTTTCAATTGCAATAAAGCCGCCATGAGCTGCAGCAAAAGCAGGATTTTGGGATTTCCTTACCCATTTCACTGGCAAATGGCAGCCAATTGTAAACATCATCATGGGAATCACAAGATGCTCGAAAAACGTGCCTGTTTTTTGCTCTGGAAAGCCTGAAAGCATTCCCGTTTTTTGCGTGCTTAACTGCTGGTATACCGCTTCAATTGCCCCTCTTTTCAACCTGACATCAGCATCTAAAAATAGCAGCCAATCAGAAGATGCTGCCTCAGCAAGCTGAGAACAAGCATAGGATTTACCAAGCCAGCCGCGCTTCAATGCTTGACCTGATTGCACACGAATCCACGGATAGGTCTCTGCGAAGCGCTCCACGATCGCTCTTGTCTCATCTGTCGAATGATCATCTAGTACAATCAGCTCTTTTGGGTAAAGACGCTGATCAACAATCGACTGGAGACATGCTTCTATCCGTTTTTCCTCATTTCTTGCTGGAATCAGGATTGATAACGATATGGGTTTATCGGGCGAAACAGATGCTTGCTTTAGTACAGGAAACTGGTTCATATTCCATATGGTAAAAACGAACTGACAGAGCAGCAGTACATTGATCACGGTTAAGAAGATCGCCATGTTTTCACCCACTTTTTAAAGGAATCAAACGCATCACTTGTTGACTGACTTGTCCTTGTCATCTGTCTAAATTCTTCGTTTGTTGAAAAATCAGGATCAGCGATGACCTGCGCTTGATGTGCGTTTAACTGCGTTTCAAGCAGGTCTCCGAGCATGCGTGTCACTTCCTTGCTTCGAAATGAGCCTCCAGATACTAAGGCATCTTCGCCGAACACAACAGAAACTGTCGGCTTTTGAAATTGATTAAATGTATATTGCAAGGTCACAGGCTTGATCACGACCTGCTCAAATTGCCTCACTAAAAAAGAAGCCCCGCCTTCCAGTTCAAGCGGCCGCGTATCCTGATGCATGATTTTCCCCTGCGGAAAAAGCCATACAGCTCCGCCGGCCTTCATGTTCTCTTTTGCCGTCATTAATGCCTGTTTTACGCTTTTCAGCTTCTCTTTATGAACTGGAAACGCACCAAGCTTGCGGAAAAAAGCATATTGCTTCAGCTGCTTCTCTTCCATCATCATGTAGTGATCGAGTTCAGACGCTTTTTCTGTTAAAAGAAAGATGATCATTCCATCCCACCCATGAGCTGTGATTGGCGAGATAAAGAACAGGCAGCTTCTCCTTCGGGTCCACCGAGCCTTTCATCATCACACAGCGGAAATGTTTATGGAGTAAATACCGTTCAAAATAAAGTGAAAATATTCGTCTAAACGATCGGCTTTTGTCGCTTTCTTTCAAATCGAACCCTTCCTTCACACAAAATGACAATGATCAGTGCTAAATAAAAAATGACATCGAGTCCGCCCTTTAATGCCAAAAGACCGAAAAAGAACACCATGGCCTGATAAATACGACTCGTCCAGCGCAGTGCCTTTTGATCAATCGAGACAAGCGGGAAAAGAAATGAGAGTGCTGCTCCAATCATACCCCAGCTCACAAAATTCTCAAAAGGAATACCAAAAAATCCACCGCCGTCATACCACACCCAAAACTTCCGCTCAGCCGCTACTGGATCTAATATGAGGTCAAGCAGCACAATCCATATCCCCGTTTCGATAGCCCGTTTCCACTTCGACTGTTGACTTGATAAAAAAAGACTGTTTAAAAACACGCCAACCCATGCAAAAGCAATCGTTAAAGGCACTCCTGCCACAAGAAAACCTAACGTCGGATAATAATCATAGGCCCCGAATGGAAAACCGGTTGTAATTCCTACCCATTCAATCGTAAACGTAAGAACGCCCACAACAGCTGCTCTTTTGATCACAAAGCTCCATGAGCCATAAATATTTCGGCCAATCTCTATGACGCAGCAAGCGTACAGCACGAGGAAAATTCCATTTGCAAACTGAAGCCATGCCGGCACTTCAAAAAAGACCATTAATATGAGTCCTACCATATACCATCCAACAAATACCCAACTCACTCTATACACGAAACCGCTCCTTTATTTCTACCAAATTCAAGAAAGCAATCATGCTTCTAGTATAGAAAAAAAAACACGTTCTATAAATAAACAATGCGCTTCTTATTTTCATCTAGGCACTCACCAAAAATCCCTTTTGACATACTTTAATTAGTGATCTAGAACAAAGGAGGCGAATTACTCTTGAATCGTTCCATCAAAGTCAGACTGGCATTCATATTCGTTGTCCTGCTCTTTATTCCATTTGTCGCCTGTAAAAAAGAACAAGAGCAGACCGTACAAGTAGCCGAGGTCACCCATTCGGTTTTTTATGCTCCGCTTTATGTCGCCTTATCAGAGGAATTCTTCAAAGAAGAAGGCTTAGAGGTTGAAGTAAAAACCACTTGGGGCGGCGATAAAACGATGACAGCTCTTTTATCCGGCGGTGCCGATATCGCGCTGACCGGATCTGAATCCTCTATCTATGTTGAGGCACAAGACACAAAAGACTCTGTCATGAACTTTGCACAGCTGACACAAACAGACGGCACATTTCTTGTTTCAAGAGAGAAAGTAAATCATTTCTCTTGGGATCAATTAAAAGGAAAAGACTTCTTAGGACAGCGGAAAGGCGGCATGCCGCAAATGGTCGGGGAATATGTCCTGAAAAAGGAAGGCATTGATTTAAAAAGGGATCTTCGGATGATTCAAAATATTGATTTTGCCAACATTTCAGGTGCTTTCTCCTCTGGAACTGGCGATTTTGTGCAGTTATTCGAACCAACAGCTTCCTTAATTGAAAAAGAAGGCAGAGGGTACATTACCGCCTCCTTTGGAAAGGCTTCTGGCAAGGTGCCTTATACCACCTTCATGGCAAAGAAGAGTTACTTAGAGGAAAACAAAGAGACGGCCGAAGCCTTTACTCGTGCTATTTATAAAGCGCAGAAATGGGTAGAAGCGAAGCACCCAGAGGAGATTGCAAAAACGATCCAATCTCATTTTCCTGATACGGACCTTGATGTCTTATCAACTGCGATCAAACGCTACAAGCAGCAGCACTCATATGCAACAGATCCACTTCTGAATGAAGAGGAATGGAACAAGTTACAGGAAATCATGGAGGCGAGCGGTGAATTGCCGGAATTTATCCCGTACAAACAGCTTGTCGATTCATCCATTGCAAAGAAGGTCACAGATCACAAATAGAATAGGAGGTAGCACATGTCTTTCCTTCAAATTGACGATGTGACCCACACGTACTTCTCTTTAAAAGAAAAAACAACGGCCATACAGCATATCAATATGGAGATTGACCAAGGTGAATTCATCTCATTTATTGGTCCCAGCGGCTGCGGGAAAACAACCCTGCTGTCCATCATCGCAGGAATTACGCCGCCCTCTGAAGGTCGAATTTTAATCGAAGGAAAAGAACCGAATCAAAAGGAGCATCAAATCGGCTACATGCTCCAGCAAGATTATTTGTTCCCTTGGAAAACCATCAAGGAAAATGTCATTCTCGGGTTGAAAATTGCCAAACAGGATTCACACGAGGCCACCTCAGCTGCTCTTGGCTTACTGCCAAAGCTTGGGCTTGAAGATGTGGAGGAAAAATATCCGAAGGAGCTGTCAGGCGGAATGAGGCAGCGGGCAGCACTCGCCCGAACGCTTGCAGTTGATCCCAGCCTGCTTTTACTAGATGAACCATTTTCAGCTCTAGACTACCAAACCAAACTGACATTAGAAGATCTCGTTTTTCACACATTAAAAAACTATCAAAAAACAGCAGTCCTTGTGACACATGACATCGGCGAAGCCATTGCGATGAGTGATCGTATTTTCTTATTCTCAAAGCATCCCGGCTCGATCCAGCATATCTTTACCGTTCCTGATGAACTGAGGACTCTCTCTCCTTTTGAAGCAAGACAGACATCAAGTTTCCAAGAGCTCTTTCAAACGATTTGGAAGGAGCTGAAAACAGTTGAAACACAGTGACCTTTTACATGAAGCCTATCGAAAAAAAGTTCGAATGGAAAAACGCATCACACGTGTCTATCAGCTCATCATTTTCGCCAGCTTCTTTTCTCTTTGGGAACTTGCCAGTCAATTTAGACTCATAGATCCGCTGATTTTCAGTTCACCATCTGCGGTCTGCCAATTGTTTGTGCAAAAAATATCAGATGGTTCGTTAATGAATCATATGAGTATTACGTTGTTTGAGACGATGCTCGGATTTCTACTTGGTACCTTTTGCGGCATTTTACTCGCTGCCGCCTTATGGTGGTCCACCCGTCTGGCGAACGTTCTTGATCCATATTTAGTCATTTTAAATGCCATGCCGAAAGTCGCTCTCGCCCCGATTTTAATTGTTGCACTAGGACCTGGCATGATCAGCATTGTCGCCATGGGCGCGATCATTAGTGTGATCATTACAACGATTGTCATTTATACAGCCTTTCAAGAGGTCGATGAGAACTATTTGAAAGTAATGAAAACCTTTGGTGCGAAAAAAAGCGTTGTCTTTCGTGAGGTCATGTTGCCAGCGAGTATTCCAACGATGATCTCTGCCATCAAGGTTAATGTTGGTCTTTCTTGGGTTGGGGTCATTGTAGGGGAATTCCTTGTTTCTTCAAAAGGACTCGGCTACATGATCATTTATGGCTTTCAAGTCTTCAACTTTACACTCGTGTTTCTAAGTCTTTTCATTATCGCCGTGTTTGCTACCATCATGTATCAGCTCGTTGAGTGGCTCGAACGCCGTTTTCTCCAAAAATAAAAAAAGCACAGGGGACTATCTCCCTGCGCTTTTTTAACGAATCAAACCGTTCTTTTCTAAATAAGCAAGACTTTTTCTTAAGACATCATCTTTCATAATAAAACTGAAATTTTTATTTTTTGAGATGGATGTTGGCAAGTCTGCGAAAAGAACGGGTCCTTTCGTTTCAAAATACGTGTCTTGCTTGACAAGCCTTTCAATATCAGCGAAATAAATATTCTTCACAATGACCTTTTCTCTGCCAAGCACCTGATATTGACCAATATACGTTAATTCACGAACAACAGCACCCGTCTCTTCCTGAATCTCCCGTATAGCGGCTTGGTCCGCTTCTTCATTTGGCTCTACTTTCCCTCCTGGAAACTCATAGCCCCGATCCTCATGTTCAGTGAGCAGCCATTTCCCCTGGTAGCGGCAGATGGCCCAAACATGCTTAGGATGACTTGAAAAAGGCTTCTTTTCAAAAGAGAGCTTGACCGTATTATGATAATAGTCTTTAAATACATGCATGTGAAATCCCTCATATCCTGTCCTTGCTTCTTGTAAAACATCATACCACAGATCACATTTCTCTGAAGAATTTTTATCAAAAGTGAAACAAACGAGTGGTTCCATCTCGTCTGTATTTAAAATGAGGTATTCTCGCTAAAACCTTTTTATCATCTCCATTTTCGTCCATTTTTAATCATGAAACCTTCTTACCCCTTATGACGTAAATGAAACAGTGTTTGTCCTATAACGACGAGGAGGAAACCAGCATGAGCATAACAAATGGGTCAAAACAAGAAAAGAATCAGCCGCTTCCGCTCAGCAAAAACGAGAAAGAAGACGCACCTCATGAGGCGATCAAGAAACACCTCATAAAAGGGCAAAAGCTAGACTTGACGAAAGACAATCCACATATCGACCAAATTCATATCGGGCTCGGCTGGGATTTGTCTGGTCAGCCGATTGATTTAGATACGCAAGTTTTTCTCTTAAATGAGGAGGACAAGCTGTTGTCCCCAAAGCATCTGATCTATTATCATCAGCAGCAAAGCTTAGACGGAGCTGTTCGTCATCTTGGTGATCATCAGTTTGGCGGAGGATATCGAGACAATGAAATGATCATTATGCAATTAAGCAGAGTCTCACCTGATATTCATAAAATCGTCGTAACAGCGACGATACATGATACACACGAGCGCACGCATCATTTTGGACAAGTCACCAATGCCTATCTGCGCCTTTTTGATCAAATCTCGCAGCAAGAGATTTGTACCTTTCAGTTAACAGAGAATTATTCGTATTGTACATCCATCATTTGTGCTGAACTAACGAGAGATCAGCATGAATGGAAGATCACTACCACCGGACAAGGTACCACCCTGGATTTAAACGATTTATGCCGCATTTATGGATTCACATCTTGACGCAGGACAGGAGGCCTCACCAATGGGATTTCATTTCAACACGATAGAAGAACTCACCTTACAAGCAGAAGGCAGTGGGATCTTTTTTGCTAAAAAAGGCGCCATGATTGCAGACCAAGGGACATTTCAATACCGCAAGAGATTACTTGGAACGAATAAAGGAAATATGGTCAGCCAAGTATTTAACCATATCAGCAGGAAATTGACAGGTGAAAACCTTGAGATGATGGAAGTGAGTGGTCAAGGTACTTGCTATTTAGCTGATTCAAGCGAGCACGTGACAGTGATTAATTTAGAGCCAAGCGGTCCTTGGCAGCATGTGAGCGTAGAAAGCGAAGATTTACTTGCCTTTACTGAGGAATGCCACTACGGCGTGACACCAGTAGGCGTTGGTATTTTATCACAGAAAGGGCTGTTTACCTCAAAGCTTTCCTATCAGGGGCACGGAGCCCAAGTTGCCATTAAAACGACTGGAAACCCGCTCATCCTAAAAGCACCTTGCCGTGTAGATCCTGACGCCATTGTCGCTTGGACGGGCAAAGCACCGAAAGTCAAATTAGATGTCAACTGGAAAACCTTCATTGGACAAACTTCTGGCGAATCCTACTTATTTGAATTCCAAGAACCAGACCAAATTGTCATTATAAAGCCATTTGAACGCACATCTGGGATGCGGGTCGGTTTAGATGATAACCGCTACAAGCCTCAGAGCCAAAGCGGCTCTCACGAATTAACAAATTCACATCAATCGCAGCAGGAAAATAGAGGCGGAATCAGTGATCTGATCGGAGGCATCTTAAATCCGCGAAAATAAAAGCATGTAGAAAATTCTACATGCCCAGCGTGTAGACAAACCCTCAAATTCGCCCGCAGGTTTGCGTGCCGGTGCTCACGAATGTCAAATTCGCTCCGCTCTGGTACTCGTCCTTCCTAGACTTCAAAGGTTTTATATCACGCTGAAAAGAAGACAAAAGGCTAAAATGAAGGTCATTTTAGCCCTTTGTCAACAATCTGAGCAGCATGTAGAAAATCTCTACATGCTTTTTCAATTCATGAACCCATTTGTCTCAATAAAGTTCTTTGTCTCTTCATTCCCTAGCTCATAAATCATCGAGTAAATCTCTTTTCTTTTTCTGTCCATTTCGTCATTTGGACTATCATAATGATATTCAAGGAATGGAACATGTGCCCGAAAGAAGCCTTTCCAATCTGTCATATACTGCTCATCAAAATAGTCTCTCAGCTGCAAAATTTGATCATCGTCTGCTTCTATTTGAAATTGCCAAGCAGCCGCATCTCTGTGCTGTGATATTGACCCGTCTTGCACGGATACATAGTACGTGTGTCTCGCCATCTGATTCATCCTTTTTCCTTTAGTATGACCAGATATGGACAAATTACGGCTTTTTTCGCAATTTATTTTTAATCATGTCTAACAAGTCAATGAATAACTGTGGGATGGGAATTCCGAGGGCTTTAGCTGTCGAGACGATTTGGTAGGATTCATAAATGATATAAAAGATGAGCGCTAAATCCTTGATCGTCCCATTTGTTTTCAGCATGACATCGAAGAAATGTGCCATGGATATTAAGGAGATCGTCACAACCTTTCGAACTAGCCTAGTAAAAAACCGCTTCATTGTGAGCTGTCCAGTCACAGATTCTCTTAGGCTTGAACAAATTAATTCAATTGCCATCAGTGTCACTAATGTCATCAGTAAATATCCTGCTCCACCAAACAGAAAGCCCATTGCCGACAAACTAACTGTAAACAACGAAAAGATGCCTAAATCTTTGCTCACTTGGCATCAACATCCTTTCAGAGTGGAACTCTTTACGTGAATAGTATATGCCAGATCTGATCAATAGCTTGGACGACAAAAAATAAAGGCGGGGTCATTTTGCTCGAAAACACTGATAAAACCGTAAAAAAGCCGCCTGTGAAAGGCGACTTTCTTCGTTAAACCCTGACATCAATAAATGTAGCATCTGAATCTTTAGGCTGAACAGCTTGGGGCTGCTGCTGTACTTGATCCAGCATTACCATGGCTTGTGCTGTGTTGGTGGCAAGCTGTGAATTCAACAAACTAATATTGAGTGTTTTTTGAATACTTGCCACTTGCTGACTCATCATTCCTGCAATTGAGGACATCTTCTCCCCTCCCTTCTCTTTTCTCTTCGGCTTAAAGCCCTATGATTTGAATGGGCTGTCTGTCATAAATCCATCAAAAAAATGCCGATCTTATGATCGACATTCCTTCCACATTCGTATTATCCTAAAAATGCTTTTAGCATCCAGTTGTGTTTTTCAATGGATTGATGAATGGCTAGTAACATATCACCAGTTGTTTCATCGCCAACCTCTGCAGCCAGTTCCATTCCTTGCTTTAATTCCTCTGCAATATTGGAGAAATCATCAAATAGATTTTTCACCATTTGCTCAGCTGATTCTTTGCCTTCAGCTTCGTGAATGCTAGAGATTTCTAAGCACTCTTTCATTGTCGCAACAGGCTTTCCATTTAACGCAAGCATACGCTCAGCCAAATCATCAATATATGTGGCTGTTTCTGTATACAATTCCTCGAATTTTTCATGGAGTGTAAAGAAGTCTTTTCCCTTTACATACCAGTGATAGTTATGTAATTTCACATAAAGTACAGTCCAATCAGCTACTTGTTTATTGACGACGTTTAATAATTTTTCTGACATGTTGATTCCTCCTTATGTAGTTGCGCTTAGTATGAGAATACCCTTTTTTTATTATACTGAAACCTGCCATCAATTTCTTCTATTTTGACTGCATGAAATATATGTTAATATGGAAATAAGGAGGGAGTTAGATGCTGTTACTTGGGATTATCAGCTTTATCATTATCTCAATCGTTGTCTTTTTATCACTATGGACGACATCAAAGGCTTATGAATACAAGCATAAAGTCGATTCACCAAAGGATGCTGAACCAAACCAACGTCCTAACTCAAAATAAAACCGCTTTCAATGATGTGAGGTTTCTTCTTCAGTAGATGAACTTTCTTTTTTCACATTACCTACGTGGATGTTTGTCTTCGGCATATTATGCTGCTGTTTAGCTGTCACATGGACTTGTATGATATAAAGGCCATCTTTTTTGAAGGCTGTATGCAATTCATATACACCTTTATTTTCTTTCTTTGGCTGAATCATCTTGCTGTTATCCTTATCGCCATCTTTCCACACTTCAAATTGAACATCATCTGCATCATCAACAGGCGTATCACCATATGTGACAGCTGCTTTTACTATAACGCTTTCATTTTTCTCCACTTGCTCCGGTCCTGTAAGCTTAACTTCTAATAACTCAGGCACTTCCCCTTTGTCGTTGCTCGCTGCAGAGTTTCCACATGCACTAAGTAACACGAGCATCAGAATGATTCCCATCATTTTTCGCATCCAAGTTTCCCCCTTCTTTTATTGACATGTCCATTTTAACAAATATCCCCTGTTTTTACATCTCATGATCGATTTCATATAAAAAAACCGGACATCTGATATGCCCGGTTCACTATCCGATTAACCAAATACTTTTAAAAGCTCTTCTTGATCCTGTGAAAGCCAGAAACGCATTAAACGTTTTGCCCCTTCAAGATCATGAAGCTTCGCTTGACCACATTGCTCTTCATTTGCAGCAGGAATTTCTGTTACCTCAACTGCATCCTTGAATGTTGCATCAAGCATTTCAACGATCTCTTTTGGTGTCGGTGCACCACTGACGACTAAATAGTAGCCTGTCTGGCAGCCCATTGGAGAAATATCGATGATATCAAAATGATCATATTTCTCTGAGTGTGTTCTAATATTAAACGCAAGTAAATGCTCTAATGTATGAATCGTATCAGGTTTCATCGCCTGCTTATTTGGCTGACAAAAACGAATATCAAATTTATTTACTTCTCCATCTGATCCCACTTTATGAACGCCGCAATGACGAACATATGGCGCTTTTACAGCATTATGATCAAGTTCAAAGCTTTCAACTGAAGGCATAATCACCACTCCTATAATTGCAATTTCCTATATTATAACATATTTCTCCGACCAGCTTAGTTTATAAAACTTTCCTTCCTTGTCCTTTTTTCTTATACTGTGAAAGACAGACAAGGAGGAACCTCGATGAAACCAATTTTTATCGGCATGATACGCTTTTACCAAAAATATATTTCCCCTCTTACACCGCCTAGCTGCCGGTTTTATCCAACCTGCTCAAACTATGGACTAGAGGCGATCAAAACGCATGGCGCTTTAAAAGGCGGCTGGCTCACAAT
Organism: Bacillus sp. SIMBA_154; assembly: GCF_046536015.1. NCBI lineage: Bacteria > Bacillati > Bacillota > Bacilli > Caryophanales > Bacillaceae > Bacillus > Bacillus sp. SIMBA_154. The sequence continues at coordinate 18,076 of NZ_JAWJBV010000014.1, read as the reverse complement.
CAAACGGATTTTAAAATGTCACCCGCTGCACCCCGGCGGCATCGACCCTGTTCCGCCTAAAAAGGAAAAATAAATTACTTTTCTTCATATCCGTTGACAACTAAGTCAAGCTTACCTGTTCCAGGATCAATCACAAGCCCGTGTACAGGCACATCTGATGGAAGAAGCGGATGATTTCTCACAACGGACACACTGTCCTTCACACTCTCTTCAACTGAGCTAAAGCTTTTGAGCCACTGTTTAAAATCGATTCCTGAGTATTCCAGTACTTCAATTCGTTTTTCTGGAATACCACGCTCAATGGCTTTATTTAAAAGGGTTTGGCTATCTATTTTGCTCATGCCGCAATCGTGATGCCCGATGACGTAAACCTCGTCAGCATTTAATTCATAGACAGCCACTAAAATGCTTCGCATAATACTTCCAAATGGATGAGAAACAAGAGCACCAGCACTTTTGACAATCTTAATATCTCCATTTTTCATGTTCATTGCACGTGGAAGTAGTTCAACAAGTCTTGTATCCATACATGATAGAACGACAGCTTTTTTCTGTGGAAACTTCGTTGTTGTAAATTCTTCGTATTTCTTCTCTTCAATAAATTGTTGATTGTATTCGATGATTTCGTCTAAAAGTTTCATATGTTTGTCCATTCCTTTATCTTTTTTTAAAAATAAATATAGCACAATGTTTGAAATTTCGTCACGTTTTGTTTCGTATTTTTTTAGAGGAAACATCTGCTTGATGAAAAATTTTTATTTTCCTCTTTTCAAATCGTAATTATTACGATACAATAACTCAGGACATTAAATCGTAATCATTTCTATCTAATAGATTGAGAGGAGACATTTTTTAGATGAAAAAAATCTTTTTTATTTTAACAGCTGCTTTATTCGCGATCGGTCTTGCCGCTTGCTCAAGCAGTGCGGGGACAAATGCTTCAAAAGGAAATGCAGACGGGAAATTAACCATTTATACCACGATCTTCCCAATTCAAGATTTCACTGAAAAAATTGGCGGCTCTCACGTTCATGCTCAAAGTGTGTACCCTGCCAATGCAGATGCACATAGCTTTGAACCAAGTTCAAAAACGATGGTTGAAATGGCTGAAGGTGACGCCTTTATTTACAGCGGTACAGGTGCTGAAGCATTCGCTGACAAAACAGCTGCTACATTAAAAGACCAAGGCGTGAAAACTGTCAAAGCTGCTGAAGGCATCAAACTGTTATCGACAAAAGAAGAACATGCACATGAAGAAGGCGACGACCACGATCATGAAGGTGAAGATCATGACCATGATGGACACGATCACGGGGATAAAGATCCGCATGCATGGTTAGACCCTGTCTATGCGCAGCAAATGGCGAAAAACATTAAAGAAACACTCGTTTCGTTAGATCCAGATCATAAAGATGAATACACAAAAAACTATGAAAAATTAAAAAAAGAATTACAATCTTTAGATCAAGAATTCAAAACAACGTTATCTAAAGCAAAACATAAAGAAATTCTTGTTTCTCACGCAGCTTACGGTTATTGGGAAAAGCGCTATGGTATTGAGCAGATCAGTGTATTAGGACTCTCCGCTTCTGAAGAGCCTTCACAAAAGCAGCTCCAAAATATTGTACAACAGGCAGAAAAGCATCACATTCAATATGTGATTTTTGAAAATAACGTCAGCAGTAAAGTCTCAGATACGATCCGCAGTGAAATTGGGGCAAAAAGCCTCACACTCAAAAATCTAGAATCCATTACTGAAGATGATGCCAAAAATGGCGAAAGCTACGTCAGCTTAATGAAACAAAATTTAAACACCTTAAAAACCGCTTTAAATGATTAATTCCTTAAACCCTGCGCGATCAGCCGGGGTTTTTTGCTGCATAAAAAAAACACACCTTTATAGGGTGTGCTTCTTTTTTTACATTTGGTATTTTTTCTTAAACAGTTCGGCTCTGCCGCCTTTTTCTCCGAATTTCTGGCGCCCTGTATAAAATGGATGCGTATCAGAGCTTGTTTCTACCTTAATGACAGGATACGTTTTCCCATCCTCCCACTCTACTGTTTCGTTTGATGTCTTTGTTGATCTACTCAAGAAGCGATAACCGCTGTTTACATCCATAAATACAACTTCATGTGAGGTTGGATGAATATCTCTTTTCAATGTCAAAACTCCTTTCATATCAAAACGTAATGATTACGTTTTATAATTATATTCTACTCCCTCTTTTACAACTTGTCAAAAAACAAGCTTTCTTAGTCAGGAAGAATAATCTAAAAATGGTGGAGAATAATAAGCATCATGAAAAAGAGAAGCGATAAGAAAGGCGGAGAAAAAATTGACTGATCTCGTTTTAGCTAGAAGCCTGTTCGGCACAACAATGGGCTTTCATATTATTTATGCCTCGCTTGGCGTCGGAATCCCGCTAATGATTTTATTAGCTGAACTCATCTTCCAAAAAACGAAAGACCCGCATTATGCAGTCATGGCCAAGCGGTGGACAAAGGCACAGGCTGTCCTATTAGGCGTCGCCATTCCAACTGGTACAATTGCCGGTACGCAGCTTGCCCTTCTATGGCCGGGTTTTATGGAGGTCATCGGAAAGGTCATGTCACTTCCATTTCAGATTGAAATCTATGCTTTTTTTATTGAAGCATTATTTATGTCTATTTATGTGTACGCAGCGGATCGCCTCTCACCTGCTATGCGCATCATTACCGTTATTTTTGTTGTGATCGGCGCAGCCGCTTCAGCAATTCTGATTACAAACGTACATGCTTTTGAAGGAACACCTGCTGGCTTTCAGATGGTCAATGGAGAAATCACAAATATTGAGCCTTGGAAGGCCTTTTTCAATCCAAGTTTTGTTGTGACCGCTACACATGTCGTGCTGTCTGCTTTTACAACAGGTGCCTTTGTGATTGCTTCAGTGGCTGCTTTTAAAATGCTCAAAACAAGAAAGAATGAGAAGCTCTATTCGTTTCATCGAAAAGCCCTTTTTCTTGGACTCATTGTAGGTGGACTTTTCTCTTTTCTTACAGCTTTAAACGGTCACGAATCCGCTCAGCTCCTGTATGAATATCAGCCTGAAAAGTTAGCGGGTGCAGAAGGTTTATTTGAAACCCAATCACACGCGCCTCTTGCAATAGGTGGTTTTACTGATGTCGATTCGCAGGAAATTAAAGGTGCTATAGAAATCCCTTGGGCCCTTAGTTTTCTCGCAGGAAATAGCTTTGATACAGTGGTCAAAGGCTTAAATGATTTTCCTAGAGACGAGTGGCCGCCTTTATTTATTCACACGTTATTTAACGGAATGGTCATTATTGGATCAGTGCTCATTCTATTTGCTGTGTTAGCACTGCTCTACCGTAAAATTTTAAAACGTGAACATTATCCGAAGTGGCTCCTTTTTCTTTACTTATTCGGCGGACCACTTAGTCTTTTGGCCATTGAATTCGGCTGGATCTTTGCATGTACAGGCCGCCAGCCATGGGTCATTTATCGAATGCTCAAAACCTCAGAGGTCGTCACGTCATCAGGCTCTATTGGGACACTCTTCATCCTTTTTGCCATTGTCTATCTCATTTTAGGCATAGCAACCGTTATTGTACTAACGTACTACTTTAGAAAACATTCAATTGAAGAAGACCTACGGTTAACAGAATCTTAAAAAGGGAGCGATCTTGATGCAAATGGATGTTACAACTGATGCGCTTATTGCAATCACCATCTTATGGGGATTCGTTTTTATCTACGCAGTGATGGCATCAATGGATTTCGGCGCAGGATTTTGGTCGATGATTTATATGAATAGAGAGCAAACAAAGGCCGCTAATATTGCAAATAAGTACCTCTCTCCAACATGGGAAGTGACAAACGTATTCATTGTGGCCATCGTCGTCGCATTGTTTAGCCTGTTTCCAGGCGCAACCTTTGTGCTTGGCACCGTTTTATTAATACCGGGCAGCATCATTTTATTGCTTCTTGCACTGCGAAGCGGGTTTCTCGTATTTTCTCATTCACTGCCTAAAAAATACCGGAAAGCCGTCACATACATTTCAGGGATTAGCGGCTTTATCATTCCGTCCATCCTCATCATGGTTCTCCCGATTACCCATGGTGGATTTATCTTTCAGGAGAACAACGTCTACTCGTTAGATCTAGGACTGGTCTTTACAAGTGCAAATGTCTATTCCTTCGTGGGCTTTGCGATTTTCAGCACCCTTTTTCTCTCATCTTTGCTTTTAGCTGATTTCTCTAATGTGGCAGATGAAAACGAAGCCTACAGCATTTATAGAAGGGGAGCACTCATTACGGGTCCACTTTCTCTCATGATGGCCCTCTTTATCATGCTGACACTACGAAGCGAGGCCAATTGGCTGTTCTCAAAAATGATGGAGAACATCCCAATTCTTCTTGTTTCCCTGCTCATGTTTTTGCTTGCGGGATTGGCTCTATTTATACCAAACAGCCGATTTAAGCATCGGAAAGGGAGACCACGTTTAGCCGTCATTGCGATTACCATTCAATATTTCTTAGCAAGCTATGTGTATGGACGTGCTCATTTGCCCTATATGGCTTATCCAGATATTACAATCATGTCTGGATTTACAGACCCTGTCACATTTAGGGCATTATTTATAACGTATATTGTAGGTTTCATCATCTTATTTCCTGGGTTCTATCTCTTCTGGAAATTGTTTATGAGGGATAAGCGCTATATTCGCCAGGAAGATTAACATGAATGGACGACGTTCATTTCGGTTACATTATAAACGAAAGACATACTCAAAAGGAGGTCATCTGTATGAGTCAAAAAATCCTTTGTGAAGTAAATAACTGTTCCTATTGGAATGATGGAAATCGCTGTGGAGCAGATGCAATCTATGTCGTCAGCCACACAGGAAATACGGCTGCGAAAAGTGAAGAAACTGATTGTAAAACGTTTAAACCACAAGATCTTTAAGTCTCATTAAAGGAGGCGCTTCACTTTGAAACACGATCGGCTGCTTCAAACGTTTTTTGACGAAATTCATGACGCGGACGAAGCCGCATTTTATCAGGCAGCTCACTCCTTTTTAAACCTTTGGGATTATGAATATGGTCATGTAACAAACATGCCTAATGAGATGCATCAGTATATTGGACAGCTTGCTTACGACAGCGAGCTGGCAGAAGAGTAAGAAAGAGCGGATCACCGCTCTTTCTTTTTTTCAGACAGGAAGGAAAAACTTTCCCCCACTATACATATTTTCTATTGGATGTGCAAAAGGTGATGATCTCGTTTTCATTTTACAAAATCATGTTTTGTGAACACGTCAATTTTATCTGAGAAAGAACGGAGCGCTTGATAATCAACTTCCACACCCATTCCTGGTGAACGAGGAACCTCAATAAACCCGTTTTCAACTTTGATTTCAGGAAAAATGATATCCTGCTCCCAGTATTTTGACGAAGCTGAAATATCACCTGGGATTGTAAATTGCGGAAGCGAAGCAAGTGCCACGTTCTGCGCACGGGAAATGCCTGTTTCAATCATCCCCCCGCACCATAACGGAATTTGATGCTCCTTACAAAACGCATGAATTTTAAGTGCTTCTGTCAGCCCACCAACTCGTGAAGGCTTCACATTAATAATCTGACAGCTGCCTAGTTCTACAGCTTTTCGGGCATCGTCTAAAGAACAAATGCTTTCATCCAAACAAATAGGTGTTTTTAAATGCTTTTGCAAATGACGATGATCCACAATATCATCTGCAGCTAAAGGCTGTTCAATCATTAATAATCGAATGTCATCAAGCTGCTTCAGTTTACTAATATCCTTTAATTCATAGGCAGAGTTTGCATCCGCCATTAACGGAAGATCAGGGAAAGACTCTCTTATCTTTTGAAGGAGTCCAATATCTTGTCCCGGCTTAATCTTCACCTTCACACGCTGGTAGCCTTGGTCAACATATTGCTGAATTTGCTGAAGCATTTCATCAATGGGTCCTAAACCCGCCACAACACCAGATGGAATTCTCTCTTTCTTGCCGCCTAATACGTCGCGTAAGGACTTATTCTCACGCTTCGCATAAATATCCCAAACAGCCGCTTCAATTCCCGCTTTGGCCATTCTATTGCCTTTAAAGTGGTACAGGCTGTCTGGAATTTCTGAAGGGTGTGTAAAAGAACGCGTCAGCACGTTGGGAATAAAGAAAGCCCTTAGCATGTGATAACAGGTTTCGATTGTTTCTTCTGTATACCACGGGGAAGAGAAGGCAGACACCTCTCCCCACCCAGTCAATCCTGTTTGATCTTTTACCTCGACAATAATAAACTCACGCTCTGAGATTGTGCCTAAACTTGTTGTAAATGGCTGCTTGAGCTTCATCGTGACATGATATAATATCACTCGTTCAATTTGAATCATCTAAAAAAACCCCTTTGATCCTGAGTCTGTGCCTCTGCAATTTATTCGACGCATTTCTTGGCAGCTCGTCCACAAAGTGAAAAGCAGCTGGCCATTTATACTTGGCTAAATGCGACTGACATAAAGCATAGAGCTCATTCTCAGGTATCTTATGGTCTGTCACAAGAAAGGCAGCAGGTACCTCTCCCCATCTATCATCATATATACCCGTCACTCCGGCTTCTTTTACATACGGATGTGTTAAGAGAACCGCTTCAATTTCCGCAGGATAAATATTCTCTCCACCAGAAATAATTAAATCTGAACGTCGGTCGAGCACAAATAAAAACCCTTCCTCATCCACATAGCCAATATCCCCTGTTTTCAGCCAGTCTTGATCAAAAGCAGCAGCGGTTTCTTCTTCACGGTGAAGGTAACCTTTCATTACATTTGCACCTTTGACCATAATTTCACCATGCTCAAAAGGTCGACAAGTGCGTTCTCCACTTTGAATCTTCAGTTCACATCCAAATAGAGGTTTTCCCGCAGATCCAAGCTTTTCTACACTAAATTCAGGCGCAAGTGTCACAATTTGTGAGCAGGTTTCCGTCATACCGTACGATTGAAACACAGGAAAGCCCTTCTCTTTGCTCTCTTGAAGCATTGCATACGGCGCAGGTCCTCCGCCTAATAAAAGACAGCGTAAAGAAGACGGACATTCTTCTAGCCTGCTTAATAAACGGGATAACATCGTTTGAACAACTGATATCATTGTCACACGATGCTGTTCAATTGAATCCTTTATTTCATCAACGTTAAATTTTTGATGAAGCACGACGGTCATGCCATATATAACAGATTTAAATAGAGCTGATAAGCCGCTTATATGAAAAAGGGGCAGCGCAATGAGCCAGCGGTCGTCCTCTCTGATGCCTACATTCAGTGCAGAGGAAACAGCACTATGAAAATGATTGCCAAACGTTTGCTCCACCCCTTTTGGACGCCCTGTCGTTCCAGATGTATACATGATGGTCGCTGTTTCATTCAAATCAAAGTCTTTCTCGATTTTCTTTTCATGATCTTGATCAGCTTCAGGTAAAGTTTCCATTGTATAAACAGGTAAATCACCATCATGATCCTTCGCATAAACAGGTTCTGTTAATAAAACCTTGGCTTTTGAATCTACAAGCTGATAGAGTCTTTCAGTTTTTGTTAACTTATTGTTCAATAGCACGATTTTTAATCCTAATAAAAAACAAGCATGAACAAGCATCACCATTTGAGGATGATTGTTCATCAAAAGCGCAACCGTCTCCCCTTTTTTCAGTGATGTACGTGCAAGTCTATTTGCAAGCTCATCTACTTCAAAGGCTAATTCGCGAAATGTCCACTTTTTATCTTGATAAATGAGCGCGACTCGGTCTGGCGTTAAATAGGCACGGTGCAGCAGCCAATTGGGTTGCTTCATCATGACACCTCCTTTTCGTAAAAGAAAACAGCTTAGTCTGATGCACTAAGCTGTTTTCATTCATATCATTGAATCAAGGGAAACGCGGGAACTGACCGAAGTCCGGCTTGCGTTTTTCCTTAAAGGAATCGCGTCCTTCTTTTGCTTCATCTGTTGTGTAATAAAGAAGTGTCGCATCCCCTGCAAATTGCTGAATTCCAGCTAATCCATCCGTATCTGCATTAAATGCAGCCTTCAAGAATCGTAAAGCAGTCGGGCTCTTTTCTAGCATTTCCCCACACCACTTCACTGTTTCTTCTTCAAGCTGCTCTAATGGTACAACTGTGTTGACAAGTCCCATATCAAGCGCTTCTTGTGCATTGTATTGACGGCATAAGTACCAGATTTCTCTCGCTTTCTTATGACCAACAATACGTGCAAGATAGCCTGAGCCATAACCAGCATCAAAGCTGCCTACTTTTGGTCCTGTTTGTCCAAAAATGGCATTGTCTGCTGCAATTGTCAGATCACAAACGATATGAAGAACATGTCCCCCGCCAATCGCATAACCTGCAACCATCGCAATGACTGGTTTTGGAATGACACGAATCAAACGCTGTAAGTCTAATACGTTTAGACGCGGAATTTGATCGTCTCCTACATAGCCGCCATGGCCGCGTACTTTTTGGTCTCCACCAGAACAGAATGCTTTACCTCCAGCACCTGCAAGTACGATCACACCAACATCAGAATTATCACGAGCGCGTGAAAATGCATCAATTAATTCACTGACGGTCTTTGGTGTAAACGCGTTATGTACATGTGGACGGTTAATGGTGATCTTTGCAATCCCATGATACGTTTCATATAAAATTTCGTCATACTGACGCTCAGTTTGCCATTCAATAGCCATCAATATTTCCTCCTTTAATCTTGCGCTAAAATAAACTCACTTACTATTTTACCAAAAAAATGTGGCTGTTCCACATGAACTGTATGCCCTACATGCTCTGCCAATGTTAATTGACTGCCTTCAAGCTCCTGCTGCATACGTTTGGCGATATGACAGAACTTTTCATCAAGCGTTCCGCATATGAACAAAACAGGCAGTTTGATATGCTTTAGTGCCTGCCACATAGACGGCTGTGAACCTGTTCCTATGCCTTCTAGGCTGCGAGCTAGCCCAAGGGGATTGGATTTTAGCCTTCCCTCTCTCAGTTGAGCCAGCCTGCCCGCTGATAAGGATTTCTGCGAAGCAAACAGCGGAATGTTCTCCCAAAAATCCACAAACTGAGTTAAGCCTTCATGTCTAATCTTTTGAGCCAGCTGATGATCCTGCTTTAGCCTTGTCATCCGCTCCTTGAAAGAGTGAATTCCTGGAGAAGTACTCTCAAGAATCAGTTTGTTTACACGTTCTGGATAACGGGAGGCAAATGATAAAGCAATACGCCCTCCCATAGAATATCCGAGAATATTCACTTTGTGAAGCTTTAATTGATTTAAAATCTCTGCAAGATCCGCCAGCTGCTGCGACATCGCATATCTTCTCACGCTTTCTGGCGAGTCCGTGCGGCCATGACCAAGCAAGCTGACCTGAATCAATCTTGTATTCTCCATATAGGCATTCAAGAACTGCCAAGAGGCTGCACTCCCTGTGAAACCGTGTAAGCATAACGTGGCATTCTCAGCCGATGGGTTTTGATCCACCACCTCATACGCCACACCATCACGCATTCGTATTATGAGAGAAGGCATTCTTTTTTCACTTCTCCTAAAATCTCATCCATCATCTGGCGGTGCTTGGCTACACGGGAATGCCGGTCTGTTTCAATTTCGATTAAATGAAGGCCAGGCTCATGTATATGCGTCATGTACACATCGTGTAATTCTTGCTTCGTTGTTGGCTTCGAATAGGTTCCCCCATACAACTTCGATGCATACTCAAAATTCAGCCCAGTCGGCGTACCGAAGAGTTTCTCATAATACGGTTCATCAGATGCCTGCGGAAGGAAAGAAAAGATTCCTCCACCATCATTGTTTAACAAAACAACCGTCAGTGGAATTTCCATCAGCTTAGCGGCAAGAAGCCCATTCATATCATGGTAAAAAGACAAGTCTCCAATGACCAGGGTGATCGGTTGTTTCAAAGCCGCATACGTTCCAAGTGCTGTGGACACAACGCCGTCAATACCATTTGCCCCGCGATTCGCCATCATACGAAAAGGTGTCGACTGAGTTTCAAAAAATGTATCCACATCACGAATCGGCATACTATTTCCGATAAAAAGCACACTCTCCTTTGGCAAGAGGTGCTGAAGCTGACGATACACATTTCCCTCGAATGCCAGGTCCTCATCAGAATATTGGGCTGCATGCGTTCTAAAAGAAGAATTGACACGTTGCCAGCAGTTTAAGTAATTTGTATCCTCTCGTTGATCCGCTCTATTTAAGACTTCACCTACAAAAGTAGCCACATGACTTTCAATCACGTATGATGCACTTAATCCAGGATCACGAAAACCTCCGCCAGCATCTACCACAATCTGCTTCACTTCTGCATGCTTTTCCAACCACTTGAATAAAGTCTTAGACACAGGCATCGGTCCAAAACGAATCACCATATCAGGCAATAGATGCTGCTGTAATGCTTCATCTTTCAATAAAGAGTCATACGCATCGATAATCAACCCTTCATTTTCATGCCCATTTCGTAAATGAGAAAGCGGGTCAGCTAAAATGGGAAAATGAAAGGCTTTCGAAAGACGTATCACTGCCTCTTGCTCTTCCTTCGTATGAAGTTCACCAGCAACAATCAGCCCTCTTGTGGATTGGTTCAGAATTGACACTAATTCAGACATGACATGATCGTTTGGGAAAGCCTGACCTGCTGCTAATACATTTTTCGTTTCTTTTGCTTCTCTATGAAAAGGATCAATAGACAGATCAGGTACCAATGGTTCTCTCAGTGGCACATTGACCTGAACAGGTCCTTTAGGCTCCTGCTTTGAGATGTGACTTGCTCTAGCGGCAGCAGTCTGTACATACCGCAGCATCGTTTGACTTTTTTCAGGCAATGCTAAGTCTGTGAACCATTTAACAAACTTACCGAATAAGAATTGCTGATCAATCGCTTGAGGAGCCCCAACTTCCCTCAATTCGTGCGGCCGATCAGCAGTTAAAACAATGAGTGGTACCCGGGAATAATGAGCCTCTACAATGGCTGGGTAAAAGTTAGCAGCTGCCGTACCTGATGTACAAATGAGCAGCACTGGTTTTTGACTCGCTTTCGCAAGACCCAGCGCATAAAAAGCAGCAGACCGTTCGTCCACTAACACATGGACATGGATGTCTTGATGGGCAAGAGCCAGCATCGCAAGCGGGGTTGAACGGGAACCAGGACAGACAACCGCCTCCTTCACACCACCTTGTACAAATTCATCCATCAATCTGCCAATATATGTTGTCATGATGTGATTATTCAATCGGACGACCTCCAAGAGCAGACAGCATTGGTCTTAATTTCACTTGCGTTTCCTCGTACTCCTGCTTTGCAAGGGAATCCTCGACAATTCCGCAGCCAGCGAACAAACGAACATGTTCTTCCTCAATAAGACCTGACCGAATCGCTACAGCAAATTCTCCGTTGTCCTGAGAATCGATCCAGCCAACCGGTGCGGCATACCAACCACGTTTCAGCGGTTCAATTTCACGGATCACCTCAACCGCCTTTTCCTTCGGATATCCTCCTAATGCTGGCGTTGGATGGAGCTGCTCTATTAATGAAAAGAGGGAACAGCTGCTTTTGATTTCTCCTACAATCGGTGTAAATAAATGCTGAATGTTTTTTGTTTTATAAAGACTTGGTTGATGAGGTTTATGCACGTGATGGCAGTTTGCCTCAAATGCTTGCTCAATCATATTGACGACAATTTGATGTTCAATCAAATTCTTCTCATCGTGAAGCAGTTCCTCACCTAATGCTTGATCTTCGATTTCATCTTTCCCGCGTACAATGGAACCTGCTAAGCATGATGAAAAGACTTCATCACCGCTTTTTTTGACTAAACGTTCCGGTGTGGCCCCAACAAACGCTTGTCTTCCCTGTTCTATAGCAAATACATAACTCGTCGTTTGGTGCTTTAATAATTCTGCTAATAGTGGAGCAAGTTCAATTTGATTTTTATAGTGAAGCAAGACTTCTCTTGCTAAAACAACCTTTTCATATTCGTTCGCACGAATGTGCTCTGTCGCTTCATGGATCGCCTTCATCCATTCCTTCACATCCAGCTCTTCCATATGAACTAGCTCAGCTTGTCCATCAGTTCGTACCGGCAATGTCTCGAAACGAGAAGCTTTCTGTTCTAACTCTTGAATGAGCTGATGAACATTCCCGTCCACCTGCTTCCATTCATTGATCGTAAGAAACGTGCCTTCTGTTGAGACAGTCAGCATCATAGATGGCACAAAAAGATGAGCCTCGCCAAATGCTTCCCAGTGACGCGCCTTCTCTTCATACGGATCAAATGAAAATCCTCCAAATAAAAGCGGACCAACAGCCGCATGCTTTAACTCCTTCTCATCATGAAAATGGAACATGTGCTGTTTTAGCTGTTCCCATTCATGATGAACTGTCTCGAATCGTTCCGTGCCTTGCTCAGATGATTTAATGACGGCCGCTCTGCCAAGTCCAGAAAATATCATTTGGCTTTCTGGATCAGACCAAAAAAAACGCTCGCCTAAAAAATCCGCTTCGCCGCTTTGGAAAAAGGCAAGAGGATCCAGATCGTCAACTCTTCTGGAGTAGCTTATCAAAACAGCATGGTTGACGTTATTCGCTTCTTCTAATGTCGCAAGCGCTTCCTGCCGGAAAGTACTTTGCACTGTTGTCACCATGATACATTCCTCCAAAATCCATGAAATAACATAAAAAAATAAAACCATCATGTGAAAAATACATGAACATTCGAGTATGTCGAATGACCTGTTTTTCTATTATAAACCTTAACAGATGAACTTAGTAAAGAAAACAGCTTTTAAAACCTCGAATCCTTATTATATCACGCTTTCAAGATTTTTTCGCTCCCGCTTATCGAAACGAGAGCATCTAAAGAAAAATGGCAAGATTTGTCCCAAGATTAAGCTTTCTCTCTATATGGCAACGATTAGCAAACATCTTTTTCAGGTTTCATCGCATCAATATATTGACACCTTTTTGAACTTTGCTAAACTGGAATTTGGACGTGTACGTATTTTTTTATTTAAAGGAGTATATTTTATGCAGCATCAATCGATAACAGATCAGCTTTCACCGATTAAGCCTGATAAGAACTGGCGGATTTGGTGGAATTTATTACGACCGCATACATTAACAGCCGCATTTATTCCCGTTACTTTAGGAACTGTTCTAGCACTTCCGAGTGGTCAAATACATGTTGGCCTATTTTTAGCTATGCTATTTGCATCTATGTTTATCCAAATTGCAACGAACATGTTTAATGAGTATTTTGACTATGTTCGCGGGTTGGACAATGAGAAATCTGTCGGCATCGGCGGCGCCATTGTTAGAAATGGTGTGAAGCCAAAAACAGTTCTCAGCCTCGCTTATGCATTATTCGCACTCTCTCTATTCCTTGGGATTTATATTTGCATGATGTCTAGCTGGTGGATTGCACTTATAGGACTTATTTGTATGGCAGCAGGCTATTTCTATACCGGTGGACCTGTACCAATTGCTTATACACCATTTGGAGAACTTGTGTCAGGTGCTTTTATGGGATTAGGAATCATCCTTATTAGTTTCTATATCCAAACAGGAACACTGACGTCAACAGCTGTTCTCGTGTCATTGCCGATTTCTATTTTAGTTGGAGCCATCTTACTGTCGAACAATATCCGGGATTTAGACGGCGATAAGGAAAATGGACGTAAAACACTTGCTATCCTTGCTGGACGAAAAGCTGCAGTGAACATTCTACTTTCCATGTTTTTGGTATCATACGTACTCATTTTTGTTTATATCCTCACAGATATCATTGGCCTTTGGAGCCTTCTTGTTTTACTCAGTGTGCCGAAAGCATATACAGCCATTAAAGAGTTTAAGCAAAAAGAAAAGCCAATTGAATTAATGAATGCCATGAAGTCTACAGCTCAAACCAATACATTTTTCGGTTTCCTGTTAACGATCGCATTGATATTACAATATTATATTGCGTAACATACAACGCCTGCAGCCGCAGGCGTTTTTTATGAGGAATTGCTTCAAATTGGAACAAGTCTTACATGCAAAATTGCTCATACTAACAATATGTTTGATATGAAAGGATGATCGCATTGTTGTCTAAAGACGAATTACATCATTTGAAGCAGAGACTTCTCGATGAAAAACAAGAAATTGAAGCCAATAGCCATGACGATGAACAAAAAGTATCATTTCCTTATGATGCAGTCGGAGAACTGTCTGCCTATGACAACCATCCTGGAGACCAAGGAACAGAACTGTTCGAGCGCGGAAAAGATATTGCCTTAAACAGTTTGGCACATGAACATTTGTCAGACATCAATGAAGCACTCCAAGCAATCGCAGACGGCTCTTATGGTGTGTGCAAGGTATGTAAAGCCCCTATTCCTAAAGAACGCTTAGAGGCCTTGCCTACCGCCGTCACATGCACAGAGCATTCAAAAGAGCAGACCGTTTCACAAAATCGTCCCATTGAAGAGGATTTGTTAAATCCACCATCAGGACAATTTGAAAATGAAGAAAGTGCTGCCTACGATGGAGAAGATGCATATCAAGACGTAGAACGCTACGGCAACTCTGATACCCCGTCCGATATGGAATTTCCTCCCGAGACATACGATGATGTGTATACACAATCAGAAGATGAAGATTATGTTGAAGACTATGAAGGATTCGCAGCTGCTGATCTCGAAGGAAAAGCAAGCAAGATGTATCCGAATAAAGCACACGAAGCCTATGAAGATGCATTAGATGAAGAAGGCGTCATGACGGTGTTTGGTGACTTGAAGCCGTACGAAGAAGAACCTTATACAGAAAAAAATCAATAGGCCCCTCATATTGGGGGCTTTATGTTTATATCATGTAATAATTGGGAAATCACTTTAAGAGTGAATTTGATTGGAGGAGATTCTTGATGGCTAGAAAAAGTATCATTTGGGCGATTATCGTCTTCTTTATTACATACGCACTATTCTCTATTGCAGGGTTCTTGTTCCCTATTGACAGAGAATGGTATGATGCATTAAACAAACCGGAATGGACACTTAGTGGGGGTGTGATTGGAGCTGTGTGGGCTGTCTTATTTGCTCTCATCTCGTTGTCCGCAGCGATTATTTATGGGAAGTATGGATTTCAAAAAATCACTTTACCGTTTTGGATTCTTTTTCTTTTAAATTATGTCTTCAATCAAGCCTTTAGCTTTTTTCAATTTACACAAAAAGATTTGTTTGCCGCTACCATTGACTGCCTGCTTGTTGCACTGACAGCACTCGCACTTGTCATCGTCTCACGTAAGCTCAGTAAAGTCGTTTCTATTTTACTAATCCCTTATGTCTTATGGGGATTCTTTGCGACATACTTGTCTTATACGATCTATTCCATGAATATGTAAAAAAGACCGCGATGATGGCGGTCTTTCGTTTTGATGAAAATAAAAAAGAGATCTTTCATAGATCTCTTTTAAAAATGACCCGTACGGGATTCGAACCCGTGTTACCGCCGTGAAAGGGCGGTGTCTTAACCGCTTGACCAACGGGCCAGATAAATGGCGGAGAAGGAGGGATTTGAACCCTCGCGCCGCTTGCGCGACCTACACCCTTAGCAGGGGCGCCTCTTCAGCCACTTGAGTACTTCTCCATTTTGGCTCCGCAGGTAGGACTCGAACCTACGACCGCTCGGTTAACAGCCGATAGCTCTACCACTGAGCTACTGCGGAAGATCATGGTGGGCCTGAGTGGACTCGAACCACCGACCTCACGCTTATCAGGCGTGCGCTCTAACCAGCTGAGCTACAGGCCCATGAACGATATACAAATGGAGCGGGTGATGGGAATCGAACCCACGACATCAGCTTGGAAGGCTGAGGTTTTACCACTAAACTACACCCGCAAAAATATGTATGGGGCGATTGATGGGAATCGAACCCACGAGTGCCAGAGCCACAATCTGGTGCGTTAACCACTTCGCCACAACCGCCATACTGTCAATATTTATTTGTAAAAGTGGCTCGGGACGGAATCGAACCGCCGACACACGGATTTTCAGTCCGTTGCTCTACCAACTGAGCTACCGAGCCATGTATTTCATTTAAAAATGGCGGTCCGGACGGGACTCGAACCCGCGACCTCCTGCGTGACAGGCAGGCATTCTAACCAACTGAACTACCGGACCAATATAGAGATAAGAAAAAAATTTGGTTGCGGGGGCAGGATTTGAACCTGCGACCTTCGGGTTATGAGCCCGACGAGCTACCGAACTGCTCCACCCCGCGATGATATGGTTTTTAAAAAATATGGCGGAGGAAGAGGGATTCGAACCCCCGCGGGCTTTGACACCCCTGTCGGTTTTCAAGACCGATCCCTTCAGCCGGACTTGGGTATTCCTCCGTATAGATGGTGGACCTTGTAGGACTCGAACCTACGACCGGACGGTTATGAGCCGTCTGCTCTAACCAACTGAGCTAAAGGTCCTTTATAGCGGCGGAGGGGATCGAACCCCCGACCTCACGGGTATGAACCGTACGCTCTAGCCAGCTGAGCTACACCGCCATGATAAAAATAATCCTTTAAAAAGTGGAGCCTAGCGGGATCGAACCGCTGACCTCCTGCGTGCAAGGCAGGCGCTCTCCCAGCTGAGCTAAGGCCCCATAAAAGATGGTCGGGAAGACAGGATTCGAACCTGCGACCCCTTGGTCCCAAACCAAGTGCTCTACCAAGCTGAGCTACTTCCCGATCTTAATGGCGCGCCCGAGAGGAGTCGAACCCCTAACCTTTTGATCCGTAGTCAAACGCTCTATCCAATTGAGCTACGGGCGCTTATTGTATAATGCCGAGGGCCGGACTTGAACCGGCACGGTAGTCACCTACCGCAGGATTTTAAGTCCTGTGTGTCTGCCAATTCCACCACCCCGGCGTGGATGGTATAAGCGGAAGACGGGATTCGAACCCGCGACCCCCACCTTGGCAAGGTGGTGTTCTACCACTGAACTACTTCCGCATTACAGGATTTCTTTATTTTGTTTGGCTATGCGGGTGAAGGGACTTGAACCCCCACGTCATAAAGACACTAGATCCTAAGTCTAGCGCGTCTGCCAATTCCGCCACACCCGCATGAAAATGGTGAGCCATGAAGGACTCGAACCTTCGACCCTCTGATTAAAAGTCAGATGCTCTACCAACTGAGCTAATGGCTCGCTTTAAAAGCGACTTGTCTATCTTACCATATGAAAGTGGTGCCGGCAAGAGGACTTGAACCCCCAACCTACTGATTACAAGTCAGTTGCTCTACCAGTTGAGCTACACCGGCTTTATCTATCCTAACATTATGTAAGAATAAATATGGTGGAGGATGACGGGCTCGAACCGCCGACCCTCTGCTTGTAAGGCAGATGCTCTCCCAGCTGAGCTAATCCTCCACTATGTAGGAATCTCTCGATCCGACAAAGATTATTATATACAGGTTTTACTCATTTGTAAAGGCTATATTAAAAAAATTTTATTTCATTTTTCGTTACGCATTTCTTTTCATAAATAATAGTCATTTCCCCTGTCAAAACTGCTGCAATTCAATGTTTATCAGCTAAACCTCTCCACTCTTTATTCTCTTTAAAAACATTCAATTCCTTCTGAAATATCAGCTCCCCATCATTTTTATACTTTAATGATATAGATATTCCTTATAGTTCATTGATAGGCGTAATATATTAATGAAATAGCAATAGGCTTATACATTTCCATTTAAATGAATTTGTATGCAGTGTCTTAGACAACCTACTACTCTATCTCTCTATTGTTTTCTCCATAGACAAGGTTTCAACACGCTCAATGTGCTTTCTCCTTGTTTTCAAAGCGTTTCGCTTGTAAATGAGGTGACGCTGCCATCGTTCATAAAACAAATGAAATCAGATAGACTTTCTTTCAAGTACCAGAAAAAAGACCAGTTCCGTCTGGAACTGATCCTTAGAAAAGCTTGGCGGCGTCCTACTCTCACAGGGGGAAACCCCCA
>NZ_JAWJBV010000013.1:0-89796 GCF_046536015.1 Bacillus sp. SIMBA_154 | reverse complement strand
TTCTCTATTATAAAATGAGGAGATGTAAATTTTAAGGAAAAAAATAAAGCTGTCGAGATTTTCTCGACAGCCTGAGTGAACGGACTCGTTCACTTTTTTTTCGTTTCGTATTCAAATCGACAGAACATGAAAATCACAGTGTTTCAGTAAAACAAATACATCCTATTCACTTCAGGGTATACTAAGAGGACAAAGCGATAGACAGGGGGAAAACCGATGAAACTTTATACAAAAACCGGGGATCAAGGCCAAACAGGCTTGATTGGTGGAAGAGCCGATAAAGATGACATGAGAGTAGAAGCGTACGGTACGTTAGATGAGGCGAATAGCTTCATTGGACTTGCGCATGCAAATTTACGGCAGCATGGCGAATTGTTTCAAGATATCTTGTCAGAGCTGATCGTCATTCAGCATGAGCTTTTTGACTGCGGCGGCGATTTGGCAGCATTGAAGCCGTGTAAAGAAGGTAAATTAACAGAAAAATCGGTGGCATTCCTTGAGCAAAGAATGGATGTGTATGTAGAGGAAGCCTCACCGCTTACCAAGTTTATTTTACCGGGTGGCCAGGAAGGCGCTGCTTTCTTGCATGTAGCGCGGACAGTCGTCAGAAGAGCAGAGCGGCATATTGTGACGCTGGCGAAGCAGGAGGAGATTCCAGCAGTTACGCTCACATATGTGAACCGTCTTTCTGACTATTTGTTTGCAGCCGCACGTATCGTCAATCATCGGATCGGTGAAACGGATGTTGAATATGAACGAAGTGCAGACGTGTTTCGTTCTAAATAAAGGGAAGCACTCTTCGAATCAGAAGAGTGCTTTTTTGTTGGATTCTAACGCTTAGTCTGAGCATAGTTACGACTCTGGTCGCAATCAAAGATCAATCTGCGACACGTTTTGCTAGCTTTCTTTTTTGACTATAGTAAAAGCAAGGAGCAAGAAAGGAGGCATGAAGATGAAAATAACAAGTAAAACAATCATCGGTTCGATTCTTATGTTTGTCGGTTTATCCATCTTCTTTGGTGGTTCACTAGGAGGGCTGATCCCAACTCTTATTGGGGCGTGGCTCATCTATGTAGGTGTAAAAAATATGATAAAGGCAGTAAAACCGCAGGTGTCATTCTAGCTGTCATCGGTGTGCTGCTCGTTATGCAATCTCTGCCATTTTTACTCGGAATCGCATTTGCTGGAGCACTTCTCTATTTTGGCTGGACGATGGTAAATGGTGAATCAGCTAAAGAATCATCAGGCAGATCATATGGGGAGCCGGGTGCGGCACCGAACATGGAAGAACCCATCCATACGTCATTTGATCAAGAATGGGAAGACTTTTTAAAGAAAAAATAAAGGGAGGAATATTAAATGGTATTAAGAAGAGTAAGAGATATGTTTGTTGCAACCGTCAATGAAGGCTTAGATAAACTGGAGAATCCACGTGTGATGCTGAATCAATACGTTCGTGATATGGAGGACGATATTGCCAAAGCGAAACATGCGATCATCAAACAGCAAACGATTCAGCAAGGCTTCCTGCGTCAAGCAGATGAGACAGAAGCATTTGCTGATAAGCGAAAGAAGCAGGCTGAGCTGGCATTTCATGCGGGAGAAGAAGAGCTTGCACGAAAAGCGCTCACTGAAATGAAGTATTTTGAAGAAAAGCATAAGGAGTATCAGGATGCCTACCAGCAATCTGTGAAACAATTGAAAGAGCTGAAAGAACAATTGCAGCATTTAGAAACGAAGCTGCGTGATATTAAAGACAAGAAGCAAGCACTCATTGCAAGAGCAAATGCCGCACAGGCAAAGCAGCATATGAACGAATCTATAAATAAAGTAGACAGTGAAAGTGCATATAAGGAATTTCTTCGAATGGAGAATCGTATAGAAGAAATGGAGACAAAAGCAGGCAGCTATGCACAATTTGCAGAGCAAGGTGCGTATGCTCATCTAGATTATGCCGATGAGGTTGAAAAAGAATGGCAGAAGCTCAAGCTGGAGAAGAAGCCTGAACAGCAGAAAGCAAAATAAGGAAGATGTGTCAAGTCGGAAGAAATGCAGGCTTTTTCTTCCGATATTTGATTTCTTTCTGTTTCACTTTTCCTTATAATAAAAAGGTCAAAAGATAAAGGGATGATATGAATGAAGCGGTTAATCGGTCTAATTTGTATACTTGTAGGAGTGTTTTTAATAATTGGGATGCTTTTCAAAAATGGAGATCTCTTTCATTTGAGTTTTTCCCGTGAAAAAGCGGTGACATCAGCTTCAGCGAAAAAAGATGAGGTTGATCATTTAGATATCTCTCTTTCTCAATTTCGCGTAAAGGTGGAGCCTGAAAATCGTTCTGATATTTCCGTGTCTGTTGTCAATGGAAAAGGAAAGATGTATGCGGAACAAACAGGCGGTACATTCAAAATCCGTGCTGAAAATAAAGGGTTCTTGTTTTTCTCTTCATTTGAAAAAGGAGAACTCTTAGTGAAGATTCCAACAAATTATCATAAAAATGTGAAGATTACGGGTGGAAGTGGTGTGAGTGAGGTAGATGGCGAAGGGAAGCTGTCTCTTCAAGATGTGACGCTCAAATCAACGAGCGGTAACCTCACAGCCGAGAATTTCTCAGCAAAACGTGTGGAAATCAAAGCTACATCCGGCAGACTCTCAGTGTCTCATATCAATGCGGAGGATAGTGACATTGGTGCAACTTCGGGCCGTGCCGATATTAAAGATGTCAAAGGGGAGCTGCAATTGAGCATGACAAGCGGTAGATTGACGGCAAGTTTTGATACAATAGATTCACCTGTCTTCTTTCATATGACATCAGGCAGTGCGAAATTCAATTTGCCAGATGATGGAGACTTCAAAGTTCAAGTGAAAAAAACAAGTGGAAGCGTCGATCATTCGTATAACTTTGATCAAGCCGATAATGAAGGTCGAGACTTTACAGGTACGCGGGGAAAAGGGACACACTTAGTTGATATTGAGATGACAAGTGGCAGCCTAAAACTACGGTAATGAACGTAAGAAAGGAAGGAGGCGAGTCAACTGCGTTTTTCAAGAAATCAAATTTTAGGTATCATTGTTGTGATTTTTGGTATTAATCTATTTCTCAAAATTATTGGGATCGGAGCAGATCTGTTTTGGCCTGTGTTCTTTGCTCTAGCTGGATATTGGCTGCACTCACGATCCAAACGTTGGCTCGGTTCAGTTTCCTATATTTTTGCCGGCTTTCTCTTCTTGAAGTTTCTGCTAAATATCACTTTTAGTTTAACAGGATATTTATTTGCTGCCTTTTTGATCTATGCTGGTTATCGCTTATTGAAGAACAAACCCGTTTTTGATGTCGATAAAAAGGAAACAGCAGACGAGAAAAAGCATTCACTGAAAGTCAATCTTGAAAAAAAGAGCGACCAAAAGAAAACAAAAAGCCAGACAAAGCCGCACAAAGAGCATGACTTTTTTATCGGTGAAGTCAGACTGATGAAAAAGCCGTTTCAATTAAGTGATTTGACGATTTCGGGCTTTATTGGTGATGTCAAAATCGACTTATCAAAGGCCATCATCGCGGAAGAAGAAAGCACCATCGTCATCAGTGGACTTATTGGAGATGTGGATATTTACGTACCGCAGGATATTGAAGTATGTGTGAGTGCTTCAGCTGCCATTGGTGATATGAAAATCATTGATGAAAAAAGAAGCGGGTTCGGCAGTAAGGTGTATGTGATGACCAATGATTACGATGAGAGTAAGCGAAAAGTGAAAATCTCCATTTCTCTACTGATTGGGGATGTGGATGTGAGGTACTTATGAGGAAACTGCATTTAGGCATCCAGTGGCAATCTGTTCGTCTCGCAGTTGGGATCTCGCTCGGTGTTGTCATCATGACGACGCTGCCGATGTTTTTTTATTATCAGCTTGACCCCATGATCCTGCTGTCTACGCGGTGGTTCGGCATCCCGTTTTTTTGTATTTTACTCATCATTAGTCTTGTCATTGGCGTTTCTGCCGGGCATGTGTTTGGCTATCAGCATAAGAAACGGCTGGATCAGCTTGTGGAGTCGATTTTGAAGTTTGAAAATGGGAACTTTGCGTATAGGCTGCCGTCTCTAGGTGACGATGAAATTGGCTTAGCGGCCGATCAATTAAATGAGATGGCGAAACGGATTGAGGGGCAAGTTGCCTCCTTACAAAAGCTCTCAAATGAACGGGCTGAATGGCAGGTTCAAATGAAGAAATCGGTTGTCTCAGGAGAGCGTCAGCGTTTAGCGCGTGAGCTGCATGATGCGGTCAGCCAGCAGTTATTTGCGATTTCCATGATGACCTCTGCCATTCTTGAAGGAATGAAGGAACAGGATGAAAAGATTTTAAAGCAAATGCGTCTTGTCGAACGAATGGCTGGCGATGCACAAAATGAGATGCGCGCACTACTTCTGCATCTAAGGCCGATCACGCTTGAAGGAAAAGACTTGAAAAAAGGCTTGATTGAACTGCTAAATGAATTCCAGGCAAAGCAGCCGATTGATATTGATTGGGAAATCGAAGATGATGTCCCGTTATCTAAAGGGGTGGAAGACCACCTATTCCGAATTGTGCAAGAAGCCCTTTCAAATGTGTTTCGTCATGCAAAGGCGACAAAGGTAACCGTGCGTCTGCTCATTAGAAATCGGCAAGTGCAGCTGAAGATCATCGACAACGGTATCGGTTTTCAAACGGATCATGTGAAGACGGCCTCCTACGGGCTTGAATCGATTCGAGAAAGAACAAGTGAAGTGGGCGGTGTCGCAGAGATTATGTCATTTGAGGGAAAAGGAACACAAATTGATGTGAAGGTTCCCATTTTTGATGAAGGAAAAGGAGAGAACGTTCGATGATTCGAGTGCTTTTAATCGACGATCACGAAATGGTGAGAATGGGGCTTGCCGCCTTTTTAGAGGCACAGGCTGATATTGAAGTCATCGGTGAAGCGTCAGATGGACAAAAAGGTGTAGAGCTAGCGGTTGAACTAAAGCCAGATGTGATTTTAATGGATCTTGTGATGGAAGGAATGGATGGTATCGAAGCAACGAAAAGAATTTGTCAGGAAATCGAAGATGCCAAAATTATCGTTCTGACGAGCTTTATTGATGATGATAAAGTCTATCCAGTCATTGAGGCTGGTGCTTTGAGCTACTTACTAAAGACATCCAAGGCAGGAGAAATTGCTGATGCCATTAAGTCTGCGAGTATCGGCGAACCAAGACTTGAATCAAAAGTGGCTGGAAAGGTCATGAATAAACTCCGTCATTCATCAAATGGGTCAATCCTGCACGATACATTAACAGCAAGGGAAATGGAAATATTGAAGCTGATTGCGGATGGAAAATCGAATAAGGTTATTGCCGAGGAATTATTTATTACAATTAAAACGGTGAAGACGCATATTACTAACATTCTTTCAAAACTCGATGTAGAAGATCGCACACAAGCGGCTGTGTATGCACATCGCCATAAGCTGATTCAATAAAAAAACAGCTTTCAAATGAAAGCTGCTAGAACATGCGTAAATTAGTCCTTCTGTCCTGTGATCGGACGTTCGGATAGTTGATGGAGCTCAGGAACTGGAAAAGCCTCTTGCTCCTCGGCCGATTTGTCTTCCAGTGTTTTCTTCATTTCGGATAATAGCTTTACGCTCTCCTTTGCCACTGCTGCTTTTTTCTCCTGCAAATCAATGATCTGTGAAAGTCCGACGAATAATCCGCCTCCAATCAGAAGGAGCGCAGGGGTTTGTCCATAATAAATCACGATCAAAAATGTGCTCGAAAAGCTGTCGGCTTCAATGAAGAAATCTTCTTTTGACTGCATGAATACAACGATTAACAGAAGTATTCCTAGAATCAAAAATAGAATGCCGGCCGAAAGTAAAGCTCGTTTCATGATTGACACCCTTTTTTTCTTACCATTTTAACATACTCTATAAGGATTGTGTTGCGCCCTTAGTCCCGAAGTCACGGATTTTCACATTTGCCTTGTAACGAATATCCGATTCACTAAAAATCTCATCCCAATGCTTCGCTTCTTTTCGAAAGTCCTTCGGGTATGCAATACTCGCTTTTTGATAAAATCCACAAATATCTGCTTTGATCTCGTTCTGTAATTCCTCAACGAAATTGTTCACGTTTTTTTCTAACCGGCGTGCCACGACATCCTCAATCTCTTGAAGATACTTTTCATTAAATGCGTTCTCTCGCTTATTCCAATCCTCAGACAATCTTCCATCAATCTCCACTGACACATCAAATTGATATCTGCCATTGGCTGTTTTATGGGTCTCGATGTTATGCTTAAGTTTAAAAATCTCAAAAGAATAGATGCTTTGATCATATTCAAATTCAATGACTCCGCCTTTTGCGTCCCCAGTCAACAAGTTACAAGACTGCACCGCTAACGGAGAGATGTTGGTGAGAAATCGTCTATTTTTAATAATAGAGGCACCGTCCAATATTAATTTGCCCTGATCGACACTGACTTTCGGAAGCGCAAAGGATACGTTGTTTTGCATGGCAGAAGAAATATCTCCTAACGAGACCGGCTTGAACATACGAATGGTCGTTTTTGTATTCCCTGAAATGTCGTATAGGGTGGATGAAGCTGGCTGCCCGGCATCACTGATTCTCAGCATGTCTCCAGGCTTCTCTGAGGTCATGAAGACAAGACTCCCTCTCCGTGTTTCATTGTCTCGAATAAATTGATTGATCACAAGATCGAAGTTATTTTCATTGATGAGTTCCTGAGAAAATAAATAAATTCGAAGCTGCTGTGCGAAAATACGATGACTCTTCAGGGCAGTTGTGCGGAAAATTTGGTGTATGGAATCTCCGCTTGTTTCAATGATCTTCGTCGGGTCTTTCACGCTCGTTTCTTGATCAATTTTTTGTGGAACCAGAACTTGCATAGACAGCTTTAGCTTATGTCCGTGATCTCCTTTATCTACAGCAAACCCAATTGCCATGTTGAGCTCCTCAATATTTGTACTATCCCAGCATCCACTTAATAGAATAAGCGCCAGGAAAGCAAGAGCGGCTTTCTTTTTCATGCTGCTTTCCGCCTCCTTTTGAAAAACACAAGGATGAATAAGAGAAACGGTAATATGCCGAATAAAAGGAAAAATAGGTTGTTCACATAGGTTAAATAATCACGCACTGTATCAACATCCTTTGGAAATAAAGCGGCAGAGAAGATGACAATTCCCATCAAGGCGACCACGACTTTTTTAGGAAGTTTGGTCAGCTTGGATACACCTATTGCAGCAAAAAATGTATACCCTACAAAGCTTGTATAAAGCTGGACAAGCCATACGATCAGCAAAAAGGATTCTATTCGTTCGATAAAAATCCCCTGAATATCAAATGATTGAAACAATGCAATGGTCGGCCAAGTCAAAGTAGCCGTTTCTTTTACAGTCAGCGCACCAACCACAAGAATATAGGTGAAAATATAAATGATCGCAGGAATCAAAAAGCCGACTGTTCCATAAGCAAAGGTGTGTTTTTGAGTATTCATATAGGCAGGCATAAACAGCATCATTTCAATGCCGACAAACGAAATGGCCGAAGCATTGAAGGAATTGAAGACAGGAGAGAAGCCTTCTCCTAAAACTGGACGGAGATTATCTAACTTAAATTCTTGTACACTGAGTCCGTAGGCAATAAATAAGATGATGAGTGTAACAATGAGAATAAAAGGACATAGTCTGGCAAAATCACCAATGCCGCCAATCACGAGATAAAGGCCGACCAAAATAAAGCTGATCATTGTCACGGCTGTCGGCGTGTTTTGAAGCAGGAAGAATTTGACCATCTCCGACATGGCCCTTACTTCATAGCTGGCGACGCCAAGAAAATAAATAATGATCAAAAGGTTGGCGAGGCCGCCAATCCATTTCCCAAGCCCTTCGTTTGTATAGTCATAATAAGAGGAGAAGGGAAGCTTTTTCATCATGAGCACATTCGCAAAAATAAACACAATGTAAATGGCACTCATCAATAAGAGTGCAATCCAGCCGTCAGGTGTAGGCGCAGCCTGAGCCATTGATCTTGGCAGAATCATCATACTTGCGCCTAAAGTGGTATTCGTAATAATGGCACTTGCCTGATAGCTTGTGATCGACTCTTTATGATTGACCATGTCGTTCTCCTTTCTTTTGGTTTTTCAAAGGCAATCGAATGATGGAATTGTCTTCGTTTTTATAGCTGAACACAAAATCTGGTGAGAAGTATGGGGTGCCAAAGCTTTTTTGTCTAGTCAAATGTGTAAGTAGTACGAGCATAAACAGTACAATCCCATATAAACCAAATGTAGCTGCAGTAAACATGGACACAAAGCGGAGCACGCGAAATGACATGCCCATCCCGTATTGAGGAACGGTAAAGGATGCAAGTGCGATGACACTGACAATAATCACCATGATCGAGCTAACAATATGAGCTTGAACGGCAGCCTGTCCAATCACAACCCCCCCAACAAGTCCGATCGTTTGACCAAGCGGATTTGGCAGCCTCAAGCCAGCTTCCCGTAACAGCTCAATGGTCATCTCCATGATGAGAGCTTCCACAATAGGTGGAAAGGGGACATTTTCTCTTGTGCTTGAGATGGAAATGGCTAACGGTGTAGGCAAAAGACCTTGATGGAAGGACACAAGAGCAATATAAATGGCAGATAAAAATAACGTAAGAAAGATGGAAGTAAAACGCAGCAAACGAATGAGAGAGGCAGCGATCCATCTTTCATAATAATCATCAGGTGATTGCATGATCGTAGCGAGGGAAGCAGGCACAATTAACACAAAAGGTGAATGATCGACAAAAATGGCGACACGACCATTATTTAAAGCAGACGCGACTTTATCCGGCCGTTCTGTGTTTTGAATTTGCGGAAAAGGAGAATACACATTGTCTTCAATGAGCTCCTCAAGGACGCCAGAGTCTTGTATATCATCAATGGTGACTTGTTTGAGCCGTTTTTTAACCTCTTTTAAAACAGAAGTGTCAACAGTACCGTCAATGTACATGATGGTCACTTGGGTGTATTTCTTTTGCCCGATCTTCATGTCGACTGTTTTGAGATCAGGGTTTTTCAAGCGCTGTCTTACGAGAGCTAAGTTCGTGTCTAAATCTTCAATAAAGCCAATTTTTGGCCCTCTCACCACTGTTTCAGATGTAGAATCGCCTAAACTACGTTTCTTCGTTCCGTTCGTTTCTAAAATATAAGCGTGCTGAAATCCATTGATTAACACCACACAATGCCCTTGAAAAATGGCACCGACCAATTCTTCAGAGGTCTTCACCGAACGAGTTGTCATCATTGATAAATTGGATTCCAGCTTCTCTTTTGTTAGAGACTCATGATCTTGCAGCAGCAGCTTTAAGAAGGTTTGAATCTGCATGGTGTCGTTCATTTCTTTAATGTATAAATAGTAAACAACCTGTCCGTGAGGTAATGTTTTTTTCTCATGGATCAAATCGTCCATTTCCTTTAACTGCGGGAGAATGACAGAGAGATTATCGTATAAGTGCTCTTTCAATGGAGTCTGATTCAAAAGGATCACCCGCCTTAACATCTTTTTCTTAGCATTACCTGCTTGAAAAAACAATATTCTGTGTTACATTATTTTGTGGTAAAAGAAAGAATGAGGGTTTTGGAGGAAACAAGATGGCACAAATTCGTTTAGCAGGAACAAAAGAGGAGATCGACCGTATTCTACAGTCGTTTGACAAGCATTATGAGGTGACATATACGTCAAAAGATTACGGAAAAACGAACCCAAAATACAAATATTCAAAAGATGTTCGCGTTTATATTGAACTAAAATTAAAATAAAGATAAAATTTTAATTGAAAACGCTTAAAGGATTTTCGTTTTTTGTATAGAATAGAGTTGAGTGATGAAGCTATGGAGGGATACATAATGACGGAATTTAGAATCGAAAAAGATACAATGGGCGAAATCAAGGTGCCAAAGGACAAGTTCTGGGGGGCACAAACACAACGAAGCAAAGAAAATTTCAAAATCGGTTCTGAGAAAATGCCAAAGGAAGTTGTGAATGCGTTTGCAATTTTGAAACGTAGCACAGCGATTGCCAACGAACGTCTTGGTAACCTTGAAAGTGAAAAAGCAGAAGCGATTGCTGCTGTATGTGATGACATCATCCGCGGAAAGTATGACGAGCATTTCCCGCTTGTTGTTTGGCAGACAGGTAGTGGAACGCAAAGTAACATGAACATGAACGAAGTCGTTGCAAATAGAGCAACTGCTTATTTGAAAGATAAAAATAGTGAGTTCAGCATTCATCCGAATGATGACGTGAACCGCAGCCAAAGCTCAAACGATACATTTCCAACGGCTATGCACGTGGCAGCTGTTTTAGCTGTATACAAAAAATTAGTACCTGCTATTGACCAGCTAAGAGCAACACTTGATGAAAAAGCAAAGGCGTATCAAGAGATCGTCAAAATCGGTCGTACGCACCTGCAAGATGCAACACCGCTTACAGTTGGTCAAGAAATTAGCGGCTGGGTTTACATGCTGGATCGTTCGAAAGAAATGATTCTAGAATCAACTGAGAAAATGAGAGAGCTCGCGATTGGCGGAACCGCTGTTGGTACAGGGATTAACGCACATCCTGAGTTTGGACAATATGTCGCTGAAGAAATCAGCCAGCTGACAGGTCAAACCTTCAATTCTTCACCAAACAAATTCCATGCGCTGACAAGCCATGATGAAATTACGTATGCACACGGTGCCCTAAAAGCACTTGCGGCTGATTTAATGAAAATTGCCAATGATGTGAGATGGCTTGCAAGTGGTCCTCGCTGCGGAATTGGCGAATTAATCATTCCTGAAAATGAGCCAGGAAGCTCTATTATGCCAGGAAAAGTCAACCCAACCCAAAGTGAAGCTTTAACAATGATTGCTGCGCAAATCATGGGAAATGATGCAACAATCGGCTTTGCAGCAAGCCAAGGAAACTTTGAGCTCAACGTATTTAAGCCGGTCATCATCTATAACTTCCTGCAATCAGTTGAGTTACTGGCTGACGGCATGAACTCATTCCATGACAAATGTGCAATTGGAATCGAACCAAACCTAGAAACAATCGAGAAAAACCTGAATAATTCATTGATGCTTGTGACGGCACTTAACCCGCACATCGGGTATGAAAATGCAGCGAAAATTGCCAAGCTTGCTCACAAAGAAGGATTAACATTAAAAGAAGCGGCACTTCAATTAGAGCTCTTAACAGAAGAGCAGTTTGAGCAATTTGTGAAACCAGAGGAAATGGTGACACCGAAAGCAAAATAAGAAACCAGGGGCGGCTGCCCCTGGTTTTTTAAATTTAAAGATATGGTGAACAAAATTAAAACCTAGGGGCTGCCTAGGTTTTATAAATGATCCTCTTTCAAAATGCGCAAAAGTGACTCAGATATGGATTGGAGCGGCACGTGCAATTTCAGTTGATACAGCATGCCTTTCAGGATGACTTGTCTTGGTTTTTGTTTATTGAACTCATTTTCTAAAATGCCGAGAGCTTCAAATAAATCAGGCTCGTCTTTCACTTCATAGTGTTCTTCTGCAAGCTCTCTTAATTCTTTTAACAGAGATTCTGTCAGCGGGTCGAATGACCGTTCATAAATAGGACCAAACCAATCACTCGCTTGATCTACGGAAATGAGCGGACTATCGTTTCGCTTCATCATGCCGCCCATCAAATCATCGATACGGTGAATCATGGTTGTGGCAAGCTCTTCAGCCTCTAGCTGAAAATCATATAAAATCGCAAGCTCAAAATAAACGTGACTCATGCCCTCGATCGTCAAACAAAGATCAGCCATATAAGGAATCGCTGCGTCACCATACACCTGTTTAATGTTATCAATGTGAAGCTGGATGGTTGCAAGCCTAATTTGTTTTGCGAGCTGCTGCGTTTCTTCATTCAATGGAAGAGCTCGATCGCTCAGCTGCATTTTAATAAAATCTTTTTGCTGCAAAATATTATCGTAATAGACAGTGAGCTGTTTGCGGTAGGCTTCTTTTGGTGTGCCGCCCTCTGTTTGAACCTCATGAATCCGGGTAAATACCTTATCGTAATAGTAATGCAAGATCGAAATGAGCAGTGCTTCCTTTGATTTAAAATAAAGATAAAAAGCACCCTTTGACATATGGCATTCATCCGCAATTTCCTGAACAGACGTTGTATTGTAGCCTTTGCTGGCAAATAATTTCATGCCGGCCTCAATGATCATTTTTTCTTTCTTTTTCAATATGAATGTCATCCTTTCTTACCGAGAGACAAATGTCTGAGGAAACGTGCGCAAAGAGATGTGACTTATCGGTCATAAACGACGAAACTTTTCAAAAATTAATCAGATTGTAACTTGTTTTTTACAGTGTAATTCTTTATATTATAAAGTAAGGTGACCAACTGGTCAAAATATGTGAAAGGATGATGTTCCATGAGAGAAATCGATGATATGATTAGACGCTTGCGAACAAAAGGGATTCAAGTAGAAAAAGTCAAAATGCCGAAAGAAACCACAATTGAAAAGAAATGGATGTATCAAGCTGGTAAGAAGATTAAAGCCACATACCGTGATTTCAATGGGTATTCATTCATCTAAAAAAGACTGCGGTCTAAAACCTACAGTCTCTTCTTTGGAACAGTGATCGTATAACGTACACCTAGATCATCATTTTCAATAGATATGGACGCTTGATGCATTGAAAGGATTCGTTTGACAATGCTTAACCCAATACCGAATTCGCCCTTTTTTCCCTTACTAAAAGGTTCGTATAGGTTGGATAGCATATGTTCTTCAATTGGAGGACCGTCATTCCGAATAACAATGCGGATTTGATCCTCTTCCTGCTTCATATGAATATCAATTTTACTTTTCGCGTAGCGAAGTTGGTTTTCTAGTACATTTTCAAATAATTTGCTCCATTGTTCTGGATCGCCTTCAAGTGTAGCCTCATCATCTAAGTCCACGTTCCACTGCAATTCATTTTTCGACCAGCGTATTCGGTCGACCACTTCCAGCATCGTATTACTCACGAGGAAGGAAGAATGTGCGGGGTGTTGATTTGATAAATAATCAAGCTTTGTTAAGTACAGCAAATCCTTGATTTTCTTCTCAAGCTTTTCTGCTTCACCTTCAATGACTTCCACCGTTTGTTCAAGATCTCCCTTAGGAAAAATACCATCTTTAATGGACTGCGTATAGCCGCGGATGACCATGACAGGTGTCTTTAAATCATGTGATATATTTTGCAAAAGTGTTCGTTCCGTTTCATCCTTTTGAATGAGTTTTTGTCTCATTTCTTCAATGGTGTGACCGAGCTTGCCGATCTCATCTTGCCGGTCAACGATCACAGGGTCGTCCCAGTCCTCTTGTGCAATCCGCTTCACGTGCTTTTCAAACGCAACGATCGGACGCGATAAGTAGCGGGCAAGCCAAATAGATGGAATCCAGCTCAGTAAAATAACGGTGCCTAAGATCAATATCAGCTGTTTAAACAGCGTAAAGGACAAGTCGTCTCGATAAGAGTCTGGTGCATAGGACAGGAGAATATATTGTGTATTGCCTGTTGATACCTTTTTGATCACAAAAAAGATATGCTGGCCATTGACCTCTTCAGAATAGCGTTTTGTTGCGCTTTTTTGTTTTTTCACAAAGGATTGGACCTTCTCAATAAACGCATGCGGGAAAAACTGTGCCATTTGGTTTAATTCATCAGACGGGATCAGAATGTGCTGAACCGAGCGATTTTCTGGTGTCGACTTTGGCGAGCCGTCTCGGTTCAACGGGTATTCTGTCAGCACTTGCTGCTCATTTTCGATATTTTTATAAATTTCATTCGTGAAGAAGTTGCGTAATGTGTTTGAAAATAAAATGATCAGGACAATCGAAATCGTCAGCAAAATGCCGGAGATCACGACCCAAATTTGAAAAGCGAGTGGTTTGTTCTTCATCCCTTTAGCATCCTATAGCCAAATCCATAGATGGTCTCGACTTTTAAATCAGGCATTTTTTTGCGCAGCCGTCTGACAAGGTCATCGACAACACGATCTGTCCCGAAGTAATCGTGTCCCCAAATCTTGACGAGTATATCTTCTCTGGAAAAAGCATGTCCTTGATGATGTGTAAATAAGAGCAGCAAGTCAAATTCCTTAGAAGTTAAGTTAATGAGCTGATCTCCTTCATACACCTCTCTTATATCCTCATGAATGACATAGGAGGAAACGGGTGTGATACTTTGCTGCTGCGGGGCACCACTGTTTTTATACACAAGCTCCAGCAGCTTTTGCACCCGGATAATCAGCTCCCGCGGAAGAAATGGTTTCGCAATGTAATCACTGCTCCCTAGCTCTAAGCCGAGGACACGATCAATATCTGCATCACGAGCTGAAATGAAAATGACCGGTACGTCAGGTGATGCAGCTTTGATTTCTTTAATGAGTGTGTAGCCGTCCGTATCAGGCAGCATGATATCTAAGATCCATAGATGCGGCGGCTTGTTCATTGCCTCACGTGCCGCTTCTCCGGTTAAAAAAGAGGAGACATTCCAATTTTCACTTTCTAAATATTTGGTTAAAAGTTCATTTAAGTTTTGTTCATCTTCCACTAAATAAATGGTGTACGACAAAGTCTTCCACATCCTCTCAACGTCATTATAACGGGATACAAAGGCGGCATGTCAACAATCACACGCTTTTTTCACAATTTCACATATTCTTCTCATCATTATCCCATAATGTTTGATTATGATAAGCTCAAGGGAAAAAAGGGCATAGACAAAAGGCTGAAGAATAGGTGCTTTTCACCAATGTGCGCACCTTGCTTTTTTTCTATGAATAAGTATTATATAATTTGACATATTGCCATAAAGTATTTTCAATGATCTTGCCATTAAGAGGACATGAGTCCTATCTACACATATGAATGAAGCATGTCATGAAAATGATGCAAAGGAGTGCAAGCGATGGATTTCCGAAAAGAAGATGAAGAGAAAAAGATGAATCATCAAGAAGACGCACATCAAGAAGAAACACATCAAGAGAATGAAAAACAAATAGACGAACCACAAAAAGAGAAAGAACTCGTTTTTCACCAACATGAAAACGAAACATCTGCATCTCAGGAGAATGTGACAAACAGATCTCCTCAAATGATGGATGACCGTGCTTCTAAAAAAGAGAAAAAACGGAAGGCTGCATGGCTGAGCCCGATTCTTGGGGGGATTATTGGCGGAGGTCTTGTGCTTGGCATTACGCCGCTTTTGCCGCAGTCACAGGATACAGCCGCAAACACTCAAACCCAAACAGCGTCAAGTGAACCGGCAACCTCTGATAATTTCTCAACAAAACAAATCACCAATGCCACGAATGTAGCTGATATGGTAGAAGATTTAGAGCCGACCATTGTAGGGGTTTCAAACTATCAATCTACACAAAATTCGTTCGGTCTTAGCGGTGATTCAACAGAAGCAGAAGCTGGAACGGGTTCCGGTGTCATCTTTAAAAAGGATGGCAAGAAGGCGTACATTATTACAAATAACCACGTAGTCGAGGGTGCCAATAAATTAAAGGTCACGCTTTATGATGGGAAAACAAAAGAAGCGAAGCTAGTCGGCAGTGACGTCATGACTGATTTAGCCGTTGTCGAGATTAACGCTGACGGTATTGATAAAGTGGCAAGCTTTGGTGATTCTTCTAAGCTTCGTGCTGGAGACAAAGTAATCGCCATTGGAAATCCGCTCGGTGCGCAGTTCTCAGGTACTGTGACAGAAGGGATTATTAGTGGTGTTGACCGTACCGTTGAAGCGAATACATCATCTGGTACTGTTGAGATGAATGTGCTGCAAACAGATGCAGCGATCAACCCAGGGAACAGTGGAGGTCCACTGATCAATACCAATGGTCAAGTCATTGGTATCAACAGCTTGAAAATTAGCGAAAGCGGTGTGGAATCACTCGGCTTCGCGATCCCAAGTAACGATGTGAAACCGATTGTAGATGAGTTATTGAAAAATGGAAAAGTCGAACGTCCCTATCTTGGCGTACAAATGATTGACCTTGAGCAAGTGCCTGAAACGTATCAGGAAAATACGCTCGGATTATTTGATAAACAAATCGGCAAAGGCATTTACGTAAAAGATGTATCAAAAGGATCTCCTGCACAAAAGGCAGGCTTGAAATCTGGAGATGTGATCATCAAGTTTAAAGGAAAAGACGTGGCGAACAGCTCTCAGCTGAAAGAAATTCTTTACAAAGAAACAAAGATTGGCGATAAAACCACAATGACCGTCATTCGTGAAGGGAAGAATAAAAATCTAGATATTACCCTTGGGCAGTCTGAAACTGAATAAATGAAAACAGGTGGATGAAAGGCCCACCTGTTTTTTTGTGCTTATTTTTTTGATGAGAGTGTACGTAAGATGATTTTTTCCCACAAGTTCCAAGGCAAGAGCTGCTTTGCTGTAAATGAAAGTCTAACGCCTTTCCCAACAAGATATC
This sequence comes from Bacillus sp. SIMBA_154, assembly GCF_046536015.1. NCBI lineage: Bacteria > Bacillati > Bacillota > Bacilli > Caryophanales > Bacillaceae > Bacillus > Bacillus sp. SIMBA_154. Next base: position 73,256 of record NZ_JAWJBV010000013.1, on the reverse strand, counting down.
TTAGCTGTTTCAGCTGTTTCTTTTCTGCAAGTGTGACAACGAGCTCCGCGACTTCACGAGGATTTCCGTAGTTTGATTTCTGGGCATCGATATAACCCATCATCTTTTGATAGATGCTTGTGTATTTAGAATTTTCCGCTGGCTGAATCATCTGTTCGTTCATGGAGGTGTTCCAAATATTTGTTTGGAAAGAGCCCGGCTCGATCAAGGCCGCCTGTATACCGAACGAGGCCAGTTCAATGCGCAAGCTCTCTGTATAGCCCTCCAAAGCAAACTTGGAGGATACATATGGAGAAAGTGCGGGCATTCCCATTAATCCGCTGATGCTGCTCATATTGAATATCTTTGCACCGCTTGTCATAAACGGAAGAACCGCTTGTGTCATTTCCATCACACCAAAGACATTCACCTCGAACTGCTGGCGGTACGTGTCAATAGGTACCTCTTCAGCAAAGCCAGCATAGGCGGTCCCTGCATTGTTCACGAGCAGGGTAATGGGTGCATAGGCATCCAGTTTTTTCTTAAATGCTTGAATCGACTGCGTGTCAGCCACATCTAATGCTTCAATATGTATAGATTCGGATAAAGAGGCTTGCTTCATTTCTTCGGCGAGCTTTTTGGCATTGGCGTCCTGCCTGACACCAGCAATCACTGTATAGCCTTGCTTAGCGAGGCGCATCGTGATAAGTTTTCCAAAGCCGCTATTGGCACCAGTCACAATGGCTGTTTTTTTCATCATCCGGTTCTCCTTTTGACGTATATTTTTTGTTTTCATTTACCATAACACACTGTTTAGTTGAATAACGAAAAGAAGCTTGGAGAAGAATAAAAAACGATGATGTGAAATAGGAGGAAACACATGATGTGTTGGAAGAAGGCGGGACTAGGAGTGCTGCTCTTTATGCTGTCCGGCTGTCAATCAATCGAACCGTTACAGCATACAAATGAAGCAGAAGCAGAGAGTTTGTCAGCTGTTCAAATGAAGGAACTGCCATTTCAGCATCTGCACCTGCATGTACAATATGGACATAAAAGTGAATTATACGAAGCCACCTACCGTCAGGCGAGCGGCAAAGAAGAAGCGCTCATTCGAGACCATATGAATGGTGTCCGCTATGAAGGAGAAGAAGCTTTGCGAGAGATGAAGATGAAGCTAAATGATATGTCTATTCCTAGCGCAAAGATGAATGAAGCGTATGTAAATGAACTATTAGCTGCTTTTAATTTAGATGACGATTATCAGCGGATTCAGGTCGATATAAAGCTCGAAGATGGGACAAAACGTACATTCCAAAAGAAGAAGTAAACGAGACTTTCTCATTTTTTAATTGAAAATGATTTTCAAGATCACTTAAATCTGATACACTAAATTGAGATAAGTCATCTTTTCCGTCTAACATAGACGATATTCAATATAAAAAATTTGCATGAGAAAAGGAGCGTTTGAGCGGAATGAGTGCCATTTCTACTGAAGGTTTAAGCTTAGGCTACGGAGAAACAATGATCATAGATGAACTAAATGTATCAATCCCTAAGGGTGAAATCACAGTATTTATTGGCAGCAATGGATGCGGTAAATCCACGCTACTTCGCTCTTTGGCCCGTCTCATGAAGCCAATGGGCGGTTCTGTCCTGCTTGAAGGTCATTCCATTGCAAAATTACCAACAAAGGAAGTAGCGAAACAGCTCGCCATTCTTCCACAAGGGCCAGAAGCACCAGAAGGATTAACCGTGCATCAGCTAGTGAAGCAAGGGAGATATCCTTATCAAAATTGGCTGAAGCAGTGGTCGAAGCAAGACGAAGAAGCGGTGAATCGCGCACTGAAGTCAACAAAAATGGAAGACCTCGCTGATCGAACGGTTGATTCATTATCAGGTGGACAAAGGCAGCGTGCATGGATTGCGATGACGTTAGCGCAGGAGACGGATATTATCTTGTTAGATGAACCAACGACGTATTTAGACATGACGCATCAAATTGAAATCCTTGACCTTCTTTTTGACTTAAATGAAAAAGAGCAGCGCACGATTGTGATGGTTCTTCATGACCTCAATCTCGCATGCAGATATGCTCATCATCTTGTAGCGATTAAAGACAAGACGATTTATGCAGAAGGTAGACCGGAAACCGTCATTAATTGTGATCTCGTGAAAAATGTCTTTGATATGAATTGCCAAGTGACAACAGATCCTTTATTCGGAACACCATTATGTATTCCGCATGGCAGAGGACGCTGTATTGTGCAACAAGCGCAAGCCGAGACATTTCTTGCTGCAAGATAATCGTATGTCAAAAGCCTGACATCTGTCACTCACAGAGTCAGGCTTTTTTCTGAAAAAGGGAGCGGAAAATGAATGGGAAATGAATTAGACGAAAAGCTTGAAGGCTTGCTTGATAAATATACAGAACTGCTGCTTGGTGAAACGACCGAAGCACTGAAAAAAGATGTGAAACAGTGGGTGATCTACTCGCATATTGCCAAAAGCATGCCGCCTTTAGCAAAGCATTTTAACGAAACGTATCCAGAGGCAAAAGAAGAGATCAAAGAAACCATTCAGCGGATCAAACAACTGAATGAAGCTCATCGAGCCAAAAAAGACCGCTAAAAAACTGCCAGCATCATACTGGCAGTTTTTCTCTTTATGACATCTGTGATGATCCGTATGGAGATTGATCTGTCAGTGTTTGCTGGAATTTCTGGTGTGCCTGCTGTAGCTTTTGCTGGTCAGCCGCTTCAACAGAATACCAGCCATATCTGAACATGACATCATATAAATGTCTTTGTGTTTTCTGTGTTTCGAGCGCAATTCGCTGAATATCTTGGTAAAGAGATTCATGACTGAATTCATTGAGTGCTGTGTTGTATCCGCTTGTCATATATTTTTCAGTCGACAAGAGAACCGTGACAAAATCACGATCATTCATGTTTGTTGTCGTGGGAACCGGGGTTTGTGGATTCCCGATTTTTTGTTGGTTTTGCTGTTCCATGTTATTTTCCTCCTATTGCATAAAGCCAGTAGACTGGCCTTGCCCTGAGCTGCCTAAATGCTGAAGAATTTGTGTGTAATGCTGATGGTGCATTTGGCCAACTTGATTTAATTCTTGTTTCAATGTTTGGTCCTGACAATGCTCGGCCATAAAATGAGCTTTTTTCATGGCAATCAAATTCCAGTTCAGCATATCCTCTAAGTACAAAGAATCCTTTACTGAAATGACCTGTGGGGGCATATTCATTTGCTGATTGTTCAAGATGTGTTCCTCCTTACGATTTTGTTTCTTTACTGATTCTTTTTATATTGCTGATTTTGACTGGTCTTTTTTCCGCCTAGGTCTGCTTCCTGTGATGGACCTGCGTTTCCTTTTACACTTGCAGCACTTACGCCTGCTTTCGATGGGTTTTTCTTCAAACGAGACATGTGGACATCACCTCCATTCTTACAATTCCCTCTCGTCTTTAATTCATACGCTGTAAAGTCAGGCACATGAGAATGTGTAAATTTTTGAAATCTGCTATTGAACTGTTTCGGAAAATCTTTTAAGATAAAGAAAGAGGTATTGCTTTTTTTTGGACAAAAAATGAATGACTGTTCATTCAAAATGTTTAGGGGGATATTTATGTGCAAACATATTCGCAAGGCGGCTGTCATTGGTTCAGGTGTCATGGGCTCAGGCATTGCTGCACATCTAGCCAATATCGGGATACCAGTAACATTGCTAGATATTGTGCCAAATGAACTGACAAAGGAAGAAACGGCAAAAAAGCGAACGCTAGATCACCCTAGTGTTCGAAATAGATTAAGTCAAGAAGCGATGAAAAAATTGTTAAAGCAAAAGCCAGCACCTCTTACTTCAGCGAAAAACCTATCATACATCACACCAGGAAATCTCACAGATCACCTTTCCTTATTACATGACGCTGACTGGATCATCGAAGTCGTCACTGAAAAGCTCAGCATTAAACAACACGTATTCTCTCTCATCGACGAACACCGCAAAGAAGGCAGCATCGTATCAAGTAATACATCCGGTATTTCTGTTGAAAAAATGACAGAAGGCCGATCAGATGATTTTAAACGCCACTTCTTAGGCACTCATTTTTTTAACCCAGCCCGTTATTTAAAGCTCTTAGAAATCATTCCTATTCAAGAAACAGATCCAGAAGTACTTTCATATATGAAAACATTTGGTGAGGATGTACTCGGCAAGGGCGTTGTCGAAGCGAAAGATACGCCGAACTTTATTGCCAACCGCATTGGGACTTATGGACTTCTTGTCACAGTGCGAGAAATGCTTGAGAACAAATATACAATCGGAGAAGTGGATTCTGTCACAGGGCCACTCATAGGCAGACCGAAAAGTGCAACCTTCCGTACACTTGATGTGGTCGGACTCGACACATTTTCTCATGTAGCCCGCAATGTGTATGAACAGGTAGAAGGAAAGGAGAAGGATATTTTCCAGCTGCCTGAGTTTATTGAAAGAATGCTCGAAAAAGGGTGGATTGGCAGTAAAGCAGGGCAAGGGTTCTACCAAAAAAACGGGAAGACCATTTTAGAGCTTGATCCTGTGACACTCACATACGGAGAACGGACGAAGCTGAAGGACCCGGGCATTGACATTGCCAAGCAGCAAAAGGGAACAAAAGCGAAATTGAAAGCGCTTATTTATCAAGACGGGCGTGCTGGGCAATTGCTCTGGAATATGACAGCACCTGTGCTTCTTTATTCAGCTCATCTAAAAGGCGACATTGCGGATGATATTCAGTCCATCGATAACGCCATGAAATGGGGATTTGGCTGGCAGCATGGTCCATTCGAGCTGTGGGATGCGATTGGTGTGAACAAAGCCGTCAACCGAATGGAAGCAGAAGGGCATAGCATCCCGTCGTGGGTGCAAGATATGCTTTCAGAAGGACATGACACGTTCTATCAAGAAAATGCCGAAGGAGAGCGTGCATTTTATCAAAAAGGCGCTTATGAACAGGAAGAAGGGAACGACAAAAATATTTCGTTAGCTAGATTGAAAAAGAAACACGATGTCATTTTCAAAAATACGGGTGCGAGCTTGATCGATATCGGTGATGATGTTGCCTTACTTGAATTCCATTCGAAAAGCAATGCAATTGGGCTTGATGTCATTGATATGATCAATCGTGCTGTAGATGAAACGGAAAAGAATTATAAAGGGCTTGTCATCGGTAACCAAGGAAAGAACTTCTGTGTTGGTGCCAATCTTGCCCTAATTTTAATGGAAGCACAGGACGACAACTTCTTTGAAATTGATTTTGTTATTCGCAGGTTCCAGCAGGCGATGATGAAGGTGAAGTATAGTGACCGACCAATTGTTGCTGCACCGTTTGGCATGACGCTTGGCGGAGGGACTGAGCTTTGTCTTCCGGCAGCCGCTATCCAAGCGTCCAGTGAAACGTATATGGGACTTGTGGAAGCGGGGGTCGGACTGATACCAGGCGGAGGCGGAAACAAAGAACTCTATATTCGCCATCTGCAAGGAGCGGGAAAGCCTTCTGCAACTGCGATACAAGATGCTACACTGCAAACCTTTGAAGCCATTGCGATGGCAAAGGTATCTACATCAGCAGAGGAAGCGCGTGATATGAAGATGCTCCGCGTGAATGACCGTATCAGCATGAATGGTGATCATTTAATCCATGATGCGAAACAACTCGTTCTTTCTCTTGATGAAGCGGGTTATCGTGCGCCGCTTAAGCAAAAGGTGCCCGTTATGGGGGAAACAGGATACGCAGCGATGGTGCTGGCTGCTGAAAATATGAGATTGTCTGGATACATTTCAGACCATGACATGACCATTGCGAAAAAACTAGCCCATGTCATTTCTGGCGGCAAATTGTCATTTGGTACAGAGGTGGATGAACAATACTTATTAGAGCTTGAAAGGGAAGCCTTTTTAAGTCTTGTAGGAGAAGTGAAATCACAGGCACGCATGCAGCACATGCTCGTTAAAGGAAAACCTTTACGTAACTAGGGGGGAGTCAAAATGAGAGAAGCAGTGATTGTAGCTGGCGCAAGAACACCAGTAGGGAAAGCCAAAAAAGGATCATTAAAACATGTCAGACCTGATGATATGGGCGCATTGTGTGTAAAAGAAACGCTAAAGCGTGCCGGTGATTACGACGGACAGATCGATGATTTGATTATCGGATGTGCGACGCCAGAAGCAGAGCAAGGGTTAAATGTGGCCCGGAATATTGGGGCATTAGCTGGGCTGCCTTATACCGTACCTGCCATCACCATTAACCGCTACTGTTCGTCTGGTCTTCAGTCTATCGCTTACGCTGGTGAACGGATTATGCTGGGGCAGGCAGAAACCATTTTAGCCGGAGGCGTCGAATCGATGTCGCAGGTCCCAATGATGGGTCACTCCATTCGTCCAAACGCTCTTTTGGCAGAGCAAGCGCCTGAATACTATATGAGCATGGGGCATACAGCGGAGCAAGTGGCGCAAAAGTATCAGGTCACACGGCAAGATCAAGATGCTTTTGCGGTGAGAAGCCATCAAAAGGCAGCAAAGGCATTGCAGGAGGGGAAATTTTCAGATGAAATTGTTCCCGTTGATGTGACAGAAAGACGGGTAGGAGAGCAGTATCAATTAGAAGAACATCCATTTACGTTCTCACAGGATGAAGGTGTGAGAGCGGGCACTACAGAGGAGATTCTCTCAACCTTACGACCTGCTTTCTCAACAAAAGGAACGGTGACCGCAGGAAACTCCTCACAAACAAGTGATGGCGCGGCGTGTGTGATGATGATGGATCGCGCGAAAGCATCCTCTCTTTCACTTCAGCCACTTGCTAAGTTTAGAGCGTTTGCTGTTGGCGGTGTACCGCCTGAGGTGATGGGAATTGGTCCGGTTGAAGCGATTCCGCGTGCGCTAAAAATCGCTGGGCTTGAGCTGAAGGACATTGGGCTGTTTGAATTAAACGAAGCGTTTGCGTCTCAGGCCATTCAAGTCATTCGTCATTTAGGGATCGATGAAGAGAAGGTGAATGTCAATGGCGGGGCAATTGCGCTAGGACATCCGCTCGGCTGTACAGGAACGAAACTAACGCTGTCACTCATTCATGAAATGAAACGACGAAACGAGCAATTTGGCATTGTGACGATGTGCATCGGTGGGGGCATGGGAGCAGCGGGCATTTTTGAATTGATCTAAAGGGGGAGAACAGGATGAAAGCAATGGAAGATGTGAAAAAGGGTGGCAGTTTTTTAATTGATGAGACGAATTATGAGCATATCTTTACGCCAGAGGATTTCTCTGATGAACATCAAATGATCGGGAAAACAACAGAGGATTACATTTTACAAGATGTTGTCCCGCATATAGATCAAATTGAAAATCATGAATTCGAGCATTCTGTCAGGCTTCTAAAAAAGGCTGGAGAGCTTGGACTGCTTGGAGCGGACGTTCCTGAGGAATTTGGTGGACTCGGGTTAGATAAAATCAGTTCAGCCATCATTACTGAAAAATTCGCCAGAGCAGGTAGCTTCTCACTTTCCTATGGTGCTCATGTTGGCATTGGTTCTCTGCCGATCGTGCTGTTCGGAAATCAAACGCAAAAGGAAACGTACCTGCCAGGACTCGCCTCTGGAGAAACCATTGCGGCGTACGCACTAACGGAGCCAGGTTCAGGCTCTGACGCACTTGGGGCAAAAACAACCGCGGTCCTGAATGAAGCTGGAACACATTATGTCCTCAATGGGGAAAAGCAGTGGATCACGAACTCCGCATTTGCAGATGTCTTTGTTGTGTATGCGAAGATTGACGGTGAACACTTCTCTGCTTTTATCGTAGAAAAGGATTTTCCAGGTGTCAAAACTGGGCCTGAAGAGAAAAAGATGGGCATTAAAGGATCATCGACGAGAACGTTAATTCTAGAAGATGCCGAAGTGCCAAAAGAGAATTTACTTGGTGAAGCAGGCAGAGGCCATGTCATTGCCTTTAACATTTTGAATATCGGACGCTATAAGCTGGCAGTCGGCACAATCGGTGCGTCAAAACGGGTCATTCAATTATCAGCAGAATATGCGAACCAGCGTAAGCAGTTCAAAACACCGATTTCTCAATTTAGCTTAATTGGTGAAAAAGCAGCTAACATGTCAGCAAAGCTCTATGCCATGGAAAGTGCTGTTTACCGCACAGTGGGGCTATTTGAACAGCGGATGGGTCTATTAAGTGAAGAAGAGCAAAAGGACGGGAAACAAATTGCGCAATCCATTGCAGAATATGCAATTGAATGCTCTCTTTGTAAAGTGCTTGGCTCTGAAACACTCGATTACATTGTGGATGAAGGTGTGCAGATTCATGGCGGATATGGTTTCATGCAAGAATACGAAGTCGAAAGAGCCTATCGTGACTCACGAATTAACCGTATTTTTGAAGGAACGAACGAAATTAACCGTTTACTTGTACCAGGCACATTCTTGAAGAAAGCGATGAAAGGGGAGCTTCCTCTTCTTCAAAAAGCGCAAACCTTGCAGGAAGAGCTGATGATGATGATGCCGGAAGAACCAGGTGATCAGCCGCTCGATCAAGAAAAATATTTGCTCGTCCATGCGAAAAAGATCGCCTTGATGGTGGCAGGCATGGCAGCGATGAAATATGGGAAAGCATTAGACAAAGAGCAAGAAATCCTTGTGAACATAGCAGATATCGTCAATGAACTGTTTGCTGCTGAATCGGCGATCCTGCGTACAGAAAAAGCCATCGCTGCATCAGGCCCAGAAAAGAACGCTCAAAAGCTCGCCTACACACAAATTTTCATGCAGGAAGCCTTTTTAAAGATTGAAGCCCACGCAAAAGAATCATTGATCGCGATGGAAGAAGGAGATTCACTCCGTATGAGTCTGTCAGCCCTTCGTAAACTGACAAGATTCACGCCGATCAATGTCATTGCTAAAAAGCGTGAGGTGGCGAAACGAATCTTTGAAGCAGAGAAATATATCGTGTAAAAACGGTTCGAAAGGTGTGGAGTGTACTCCGCACCTTTTTGTAAGCATACATTTAGGTTTTTAAAATATTTTGTGATAAAATGTTGTCACAATTTGCAGGAGGTGAAAATGGTGGCTTTAGATTTTTACGAATACCCATCTTGCGGTACATGCCGAAAAGCAAAAAAGTGGCTGGAAGAACACAATAAAGACATCAACAGCATACATATCGTCGAAGAGACGCCTGATAAAGAAACCCTAAAAGCACTTTACGAAAAGAGCGGTTTAGAGCTGAAGAAATTCTTTAATACAAGCGGACAGAAATACAGAGAGCTGCAGCTGAAAGATCAACTTCCTGCAATGTCAGAGGACGAGCAGCTCGAATTACTTGCGTCTAACGGAATGCTGATTAAGCGTCCAATTACAACAGACGGCAAACGAGTGACAGTTGGATTTAATGAAGATACATTTAAAAGCGTCTGGAAATGATGTAACTTTCATTCAGATTGTGGTATCTTCAATATAGACGGAAAGAAAAGACTGGAGGGGTATTGAATGAGCACACCAAAAGATTTACGTTATTCAGAAGAACATGAATGGGTCAAAGTAGAAGGAGATAAGGTGCGTATCGGTATTACGCATTTTGCTCAATCTGAGCTAGGCGATATCGTGTTCGTTGAGCTTCCTGAAGTAGGAGACAAAATCACAGCGGACGAGCCTTTCGGAAGTGTAGAATCAGTCAAAACTGTTTCTGAACTTTACGCACCGATCAACGGCACAATCGTTGAAGTAAACGATGAGCTGGATGACAGCCCAGAGTTCGTCAACGACTCTCCATACGAAAAAGCATGGATGATTGTTGTAGAGCCAGCTGATGCGTCTGAAATCGAGAACTTAATGACAGCTGAGCAATACGAAGAAATGACAAAAGAAGACTAATTCATGTGAAATTGGACACTCTACCTTTATGGGGGGTGTCCAATTTGTCTTTTCAAAAAGAACAGGTGGATATAACAGAGCATGTCACTGGGCGATTCAAAGAAAGCGGCATGGTGCTTTATCATCAAAATGAAGAGATTGGCACGATGATTAGTGAAAATCAATATGAGTTAAAATCGGGTTATTCCTATGATCAAAATCGTTTTTATCGTCTGTCAGATACATTGACCCACGGGACAGAACAATATGTAGACTGTGACGATGAAAATGGCTGGTGCTAATTACAGATAAGGCTGCAGTGAGCATAGCTGCAGTCTTTTTGATGATCAAGTGCCTAATCTTTACAACCTGGATAAAAGATTGTAATCTAAGGAAGAAGTGAATCAACGTCAAAAGGGCCGGGTGATCGTGATGAACGTCGAGATAGAAAAGGTCATCATTGTAGAAGGTAAATCAGACAAACAAAAGCTAAAAGAAGTCATTAGTGAACCTGTTACCATCATTTGCACCAATGGTACGATCAGTACATCGAAGCTGGATCAGCTCGTGGACGATTTATTCGGAAAAGACGTTTACATATTAGCAGACAGTGACGATGCTGGCGACAAACTGCGGAAGCAATTTCGAAAAGAATTCCCTGAAGCACTTCATCTGTTTGTCGACAGAACGTACCGAGAAGTGGCCGCTTCACCGTCAGCCCACATTGCATCTATCCTATTAGCTGCAAACATTGATGTTCATTCGAAATATTTATGAGGGTGGACGTATATGAAAGAGATTGAAGAGCATGAATTGAAGGAGATAGAGGACGATTTATTTCTTTTGTACTTATATACACCGTTTTGCGGAACATGCCAGCTGGCAAAGAAAATGCTGACAGTCGTAGATGCCATGCAGCCGGATGTTCCATTTTACGAGAACAATTTAAACTACTCACCAGGCTTTGCGAAAGCATTTGAAATCGAAAGTGTACCTTGCTTTCTACTGTTTAAAAAAGGTGAGATTGTGCAAAAAGGCTACGCCTTTCACTCAGTTCCATATCTTCATGAAATGATTGAAACCGCTAAATAAAGCGGTTTTTTGTCATATTTCAAGCAATTCATTTGAAAATTTGTCGAGCTATTTATAAAGGACAAGCCGATGTTTGTAGAGAAATGTTATGTATAACCAAATGACAGGGAGGTTATACATGTGGAAAAAGTGAAAACCCACGGAAACGCTGGGCAGCGATTATTGTTAAAGCCGCTGCTCTCCTCATCATCCTTGAAGATTACATTTGAGGCGGAAACTGACTCTTGTACATTGATTGTGGATGAACGTGGTGAAGTGAAGAAACTGCCTGCAATTGAGTTATCGGATCTCATCTTCTATGGTGAGAGGAAAGAAATTCTACAATTATTAGATGGAGACATGTCCTTGCAGCAGCTTATCAGCAGGGGACAAGTCAAAGTCAAAGGCTCATTCCGCGCGCTTCTCAGACTAGAGGCTGTGCTTTGGCTGACGAACGGTTTTTTTCGGAAAATGATAACGTAGTCGTTTACTTGGAAATTAGCGATTTACAGCGTTGACATATCTCGGGTAGCATGATATTCTACGTTAGTAAAAACATGAACATCACATAAAACAACATATTTTCTCTTATTAAGAGAGGTGGAGGGACGTGCCCTATGAAACCCGGCAACCGTCAGCATAGCTGAAATTGGTGCCAATTCACTCAAAGCCGCAACGCTTTGAAAGATGAGAGAAAGGCGTATTTGAAATAAAAGGCCTTTCTGCTTGCGTTGCAGTTAGGTCTTTTTTACTGACTTAGCAGCAGGCTAGAGTCATGACAGCACGAAGAATAAATGAACGTATGTGATGGCAATCTATAGATTCAGCAAGAAAGCAGGTGAGCAGACTGTGATCCATTTACAGAATGTATCAAAAACGTACTACTCAAAAAGCGGAAATGTTGACGCAGTGAAAGACGTCAACTTGGATATTGATAAAGGTGAAATATTCGGAATTATCGGGTATAGCGGCGCGGGCAAAAGCTCTCTTATTCGCCTATTAAACGGTCTGGAGCTGCCAACAGAAGGAATTGTTGAAGTGGCAGGCAATCGGATCAATGAAGTATCGAATGCGAAACTTCGTAAAGCAAGACAGGAAATCAGCATGATCTTTCAGCACTTTAACCTACTTTGGTCAAGAACGGTAAGACAAAATATTATGTTCCCGCTCGAAATTGCAGGTGTTCCGACGTCAAAACGGAGAGCCCGTGCAAATGAACTAATTAAATTGGTCGGTTTAGAAGGGAAAGAAAATGCTTATCCTTCTCAGCTAAGCGGTGGACAAAAGCAGCGTGTGGGAATTGCGAGAGCATTAGCCAATGATCCAAAGGTTCTTCTATGTGACGAAGCTACATCTGCACTTGATCCGCAAACAACAGATTCCATCCTTGATCTTTTGGCCGATATCAATAAACGATTAGGGCTGACAATTGTGCTCATCACACACGAAATGCACGTCATTCGCAAAATCTGTCATCGTGTGGCAGTGATGGAGAATGGACGCATTGTCGAAGAAGGCGAAGTATTACGTGTCTTCAGACAACCGAAGGAAGAAATGACGAAGCGATTTGTGAAACAGCTTGCTGAACCAGAGGAAGCGAAAGAAACAATCGAACACGTCTTAGAGCGAGTAAAAGAGGGTCAGGTGGTACGGTTGTCCTTTATCGGCGATTCTGCCGAGCAGCCGCTGATCACTGAAATCGTTCGATCTTTTGAGGTCGATGTGAACATCCTTCAAGGAAAGATTTCTCAAACGCAGGAAGGCGCGTTTGGAACACTCTTTATCCATATTAATGGAGAAGAGACCGAGGTTGAAAAAGCCATCGCCTATATCCAAAGCAAACAGGTTGAAATTGAGGTGATGACACATGTTTGAGAAATGGTTTCCGAACGTTGATCTAGATGTCATTTGGAATGCAACGGGTGAAACGGTGTACATGACACTCATTTCACTAGCATTTGCTTTTATTATTGGTATCATCCTTGGACTATTGCTCTTTCTGACTAGTAAAGGCGGTCTTTGGGAAAATAAACCGATTAACACCGTTATTGGGGCAGTCGTCAACATTTTCAGATCGATTCCTTTTATCATTTTAATCATTCTTTTATTAGGGTTTACAAAATTAATAATGGGCACTATTTTAGGTCCAAATGCAGCGCTGCCTGCGCTTGTCATTGGGTCAGCTCCTTTCTATGCACGTCTTGTCGAAATTGCACTGCGAGAAGTAGACAAAGGAGTCATTGAAGCAGCACGATCCATGGGAGCTAAAACGTCTACGATTATTTTCAAAGTATTGCTGCCAGAATCACTGCCAGCCCTTATTTCAGGCATTACCGTGACAGCCATTGCTCTTATTGGCTCTACTGCGATCGCAGGTGCAATTGGAGCAGGTGGACTTGGTGACCTTGCCTATGTGGAAGGATACCAATCTGGTAATACAGATGTCACACTAGTAGCCACTGTGTTTATTCTCATCATCGTCTTTATTATTCAAATAATCGGTGATTTGATTACAAATAAAATTGATAAACGTTAAGGGAGGATTTATTCATGAAGAAATTGATTTTAAGTGCACTATTTCTAGCATTTGCAGGCATTTTAGCTGCATGCGGTTCATCTAATAACGTAAGCGAAAGCAAAACCATCACGGTTGCGGCTTCAAAAACACCACATGCCGAGATTCTTGAAGAAGCAAAACCACTTCTAAAAGAAAAAGGCTACGATTTAAAAGTGAAAGTGCTTAGCGATTATAAAATGTACAACAAAGCTTTAGCTGAAAAAGAAGTGGATGCGAACTTTTTCCAACATATTCCTTACTTGAACGAAGAAAATAAATCTAACAAAGATTATAACCTGGTAAGTGCTGGTGCGGTTCACCTAGAGCCTTTCGGTATCTACTCTAAGAAATACAAATCAGTGAAAGATATTCCAAACGGCGGAACGATCATCATGACAAACAACGTAGCTGAACAAGGCCGTATGCTTGCTCTTCTGCAAAATGCTGGTGTCATCAAGCTTGATCCAAAAGTAGATACAATCAACGCAACAGTGAAGAACATTAAAGAAAACCCGAAGAACCTAAAGTTCAAAAAAATCGCTCCTGAACTAACAGCGAAAGCTTATGAAAACAGTGAAGGCGATGCCGTGTTTATTAACGTCAACTATGCGATTCAAAATAAATTGAATCCGAAAAATGATTCAATCGAACTTGAGCAAACGAAGAACAACCCATATGCAAACATCGTGGCTGTTCGCAAAGGTGAAGAAAAATCAGATAAGATCAAGACGTTAATGGAAGTTCTTCACTCTGATAAAATCAAAGAATTTATCGACAAAAAATATGACGGTGCAGTTCTGCCTGTATCTGAATAATACGCTACAAAACCTCGCTTTCATCAAAGCGAGGTTTTCAGCATGTAGACAAACCCTCGCATTCGGTGTCAGTCCTGCGTGCCGGTGCTCACGAATGTCAAATTCGCTCCGCTCCAGTACTCGTCCTTCCTAGACTGCAAAGGTTTTCTATCACGCTGAAAAGAAGACAAAGGGCTAAAATAAAGATCATTTTAGCCCTTTGTCAACAATCTGAAACCTCGCTTACATCAAAGCGAGGTTTTTTGTGTATTTTTTCAAATCTCGCTCATAATAAAAACGTACAAATGACCTGAAGGGATGGAAACAAGATGAACGAACAGCATATGAGCGGATCCATGCAGCAATCACTAACTGATTATAAAACCGCAATGGGTGAATTTCAGAAGAAAATGCCGGTGTTTGGGAAGAAATTCAATGAATTTACAGAGCAGTGCTTCCAGAGCGATTCATTAACGCAAAAAGAAAAACAAATGATTGCCCTTGGCATCAGTATTCATGCACAGGATGAATACTGCATGATTTATCATACAAAGGGAGCGCTCGATCAAGGGGCGACAGAAGAGAATTTGCTAGAGGTCGTCAGTGTGGCGTCAGCGTTCGGAGGCGGGGCAGCCCTTAGCCAAGGAATCACTGTCGTACAGCAATGTATTGATGAATTTGGAGGACGTACTCATTAATAGAAGAAAAACATGGTATCTTTCCATCTCGGAGAGTTGAGTGCTTCTCATCCGAGTGTGTGAGAAAATATGCCAGCATAACGCGTTATACCCCTTTTGAGTGAAGCAGCATGCCTTTGATATAATAAAGCTACACTAAAAGAAGGGAATGGTTTATTATTTGTTCGGACCAGAGTACACTGGGATTGGATTATACCGCCGAGATGGAAAAGGCCATGCATAAATCTCATGGCATGAGCTATGCAGAGTATGAAAGAGACCATGACTTACGGATGAAAGTGGAATATAAACGAGAGCAGTCCTATCGAGATGAGAAAAGGCAGCTTGCAAAAATGAATATACGAGGCTATTGATAGCTAAGGGGCGGGGAGAACAGTTTCCCGTCCTTTCTTTATGGAAACAGTCTTTTTGACATAAATCCTTTTATCCACCTGCATTTTTTGTTAGAATTTTGAGAGCATCCTCTCACGCATATCGTGAATGTGTTGTATTCAGTTTTAATTTGTTATAAAATTAGAATGAGAATAAATTGAGAATAATGATTATTTTGGAGGTATCGATATATGACTGCTTCGACATTAACAATTAAGGACTTGCACGTTGAGATTGAAGGGAAAGAAATCTTAAAGGGTGTAAACCTCGAGATAAAAGGTGGAGAATTCCACGCAGTAATGGGACCAAACGGTACAGGTAAATCTACGTTATCTGCTGCAATTATGGGTCACCCGAAATATGAAGTAACAAAAGGCAGCATTTTGTTTGATGGCGAAGATGTACTTGAAATGGAAGTAGATGAGCGCGCACAAGCGGGTCTTTTCCTTGCCATGCAATACCCATCTGAAATCAGTGGTGTCACAAATGCGGACTTCCTTCGTTCTGCCATTAACGCACGCAGAGAAGAAGGCGAAGAAATCTCACTTATGAAATTCATCCGCAAAATGGACGAAAACATGGAGTTCCTTGAAATGGACCCAGACATGGCGCAGCGCTACCTTAACGAAGGTTTCTCAGGCGGGGAGAAAAAACGTAACGAAATTCTTCAATTGATGATGATTGAACCAAAGATCGCCATCCTTGACGAAATCGATTCTGGACTTGATATCGATGCCCTGAAAGTGGTTTCTAAAGGAATTAATAAAATGCGCGGCGAAAGTTTCGGCTGCTTAATGATTACTCACTATCAGCGTCTGCTGAACTACATCACACCAGATCATGTCCATGTGATGATGCAAGGACGTATCGTGAAATCTGGCGGACCAGAGCTAGCGCAGCGTTTAGAAGCAGAAGGCTATGACTGGATTAAAAAAGAGTTAGGAATTGAAGACGAAACTGTTGGTCAAGAAGCGTAAGCGTTAGGAGGATTATTGATGACATTAGAAACGAAATTATCAGTAGATCAAGATTATGTCAAAAGCTTCTCCGAGAAGCATCAGGAACCGGCATGGATGAGTTCCCTTCGCTTACAGGCTCTTGAAAAAGCAGAAGATCTCCCAATGCCAAAGCCTGACAAAACGAACATTTCAAAATGGAATTTAACCAATTTCAAACAGCATACAGTCGAAAGTGCGCCATTTGGATCACTAGAAGAGCTTCCAGAAGAAGTGAAATCGCTGATTGATCTAGATGACACAGACAAGACGGTCTACATTCAGCGTGATCAAACGCCAGCATACTTGTCTCTTTCAGCTGAAGCAAAAGACAAAGGTGTGATCTTCACTGATATTCATACAGCGATCCGCGAACATGGAGATCTAGTGCAGAAATACTTCATGACTGATGGAGTGAAAGTAGATGAGCATAAACTAACAGCTTTACATGCTGCTTTAGTCAATGGCGGAGCTTTCCTCTATGTACCGAAAAATGTGGAGCTTGAAGCACCAATTCAAGCAGTCTACCTTCATGAAAATGACGAAACGACTTTGTTCAATCATGTCATCGTCGTAGCGGACGATCATAGTGCTGTCACATATGTAGAAAACTACATTAGTATTGCAAAGCCGGAAGAAGCGATCTTCAACATCGTTTCTGAAGTATTCACAGGAGCAAACGCTCGCGTCACATACGGAGCAGTAGATAACCTTGCAGAAGGTGTCACAGTGTATGTGAACAGACGCGGTATGGCAAATGGCCGTGACAGTAAAATCGAATGGGCGCTTGGCCTGATGAATGATGGAGACGTAGTGTCTGAAAACATCACAAAGCTCATGGGCGACGGTACATTCGGTGATACGAAATCAGTTGTTGTCGGCAGGGGCAATCAAACGGAAAACTTTACAACAAGCATCATCCACTTCGGTAAAAACTCTGAAGGGTATATCTTGAAGCATGGTGTCATGAAGGATCAAGCATCCTCTATCTTTAACGGAATCGGTAAAATTGAGCATGGCGCAACGAAGGCAAATGCAGAGCAGGAATCACGTGTCCTCATGCTGAGTGAGAAAGCACGCGGTGACGCAAACCCAATTCTATTAATTGATGAAGATGATGTAACAGCAGGGCACGCTGCTTCTGTTGGGCGTGTAGATCCAATTCAATTGTATTACCTCATGAGCCGCGGGATTTCCAAAGAAGATGCAGAAAGACTTGTCATTTATGGCTTCTTAAATCCAGTTGTCAAAGAACTGCCGATTGAAGGAGTTAAAAAGCAGCTCGTTTCTGTGATTGAAAGGAAAGTAAAATAATGAATATCAAAGACGTTCGTGAGCAATTTCCAATCCTTCATCAGCAAGTGAACGGACATGATTTGGTGTATTTGGACAGTGCAGCAACTTCTCAAAAACCAAGAGTGGTCATTGATGCAATGAATGAGTATTACCGGTCTTACAACTCGAACGTCCACCGGGGTGTTCATACCCTTGGCACAAAAGCAACGGACGCATACGAGGGTGCGAGAGAGAAAGTTCGTGCATTCATCCGTGCTTCATCTGTCCAAGAAATTATTTTTACTAGAGGTACAACAACGGCGTTAAACACAGTGGCGATCAGCTATGCTAGAGCAAACCTCAAAGAAGGCGATGAGATTGTCATTACGCACATGGAGCACCATGCGAATATCATCCCTTGGCAGCAAGCAGCAAAAGCAACTGGCGCCACATTGAAATATATTCCGTTACAGGAAGACGGCACGCTATCGCTTGAAGATGTGAAGCAAACGATCACACATCAAACGAAAATCGTCGCTGTCACACACGTCTCAAACGTATTAGGAACCATCAACCCGATTAAAGAAATCGCCAAAATTGCGCACGATCATGGTGCAATCATTGTCGTCGATGGTGCGCAAAGCACCCCGCACATGCAAATTGATGTTCAGGATCTAGATTGTGACTTTTTCGCATTCTCTGGGCATAAAATGTGTGGACCGACTGGTATCGGTGTGCTTTACGGGAAGAAGGACCTTTTGAATAATATGGAGCCTGCTGAGTTTGGCGGTGAAATGATCGACTTTGTGGATCTGTATGATTCCACTTGGAAAGAGCTGCCGTGGAAATTTGAAGCGGGAACACCGATTATTGCAGGAGCAGTTGGACTAGGAAAAGCGATTGATTTCTTAAATGACATCGGGATGGAGGAAGTCAGCCGCTATGAGCATCAGCTTGCCACTTATGCGCTTGAGCGCTTTAAGGAGCTTGAAGGTGCGACTGTTTATGGACCGCAGCACCGGGCTGGACTTGTGACGTTTAACTTAGACGACGTCCATCCGCATGATGCGTCAACTGTTCTGGATACGGAAGGTGTCGCCATTCGTGCTGGACATCACTGTGCACAGCCGCTTATGAAATGGCTTGGTGTATCAGCGACTGCAAGAGCAAGCTTCTATCTGTACAATACAGAAGAAGAGATTGACGAGCTCATCGCAGCGCTCCGTAAGACAAAGGAGTATTTTACGAATGTCTTTTAATGTAAACTTAGACACACTGTACAGACAAGTGATTATGGATCATTATAAAAATCCGAGAAACAAAGGTGTGTTAAACGACAGCATTGTCGTCGATATGAACAACCCAACGTGTGGTGACCGCATTCGTCTAACGATGAAAATCGAAGACCAAAAAGTCACTGATGCGAAATTTGAAGGAGAAGGATGCTCTATTTCTATGGCATCTGCCTCTATGATGACGCAGGCGATTAAAGGGAAAGATATTGAAACAGCTTTGAAAATGTCTCAGATTTTCTCCGATATGATGCAAGGAAAAGAATACGACGATTCCATTGATCTTGGTGACATTGAGGCGCTGCAGGGAGTGGCAAAATTCCCAGCGCGCATCAAATGTGCAACACTATCCTGGAAGGCGCTTGAAAAAGGCGCATCTGCCGAAGAAAACGGCAAATCATAAGATTGGAGTGAAAATGGATGGCTAAAAAAATGCCAGATGTTGGTGAATATAAATACGGCTTTTCTGATAAAGACGTTTCCATTTTCCGTTCAGAGCGCGGACTGACAAAAGAAATCGTTGAAGAAATTTCTCGTATGAAAGAAGAGCCTCAGTGGATGCTCGACTTCCGTTTGAAATCTCTTGAGCACTTTTACAACATGCCGATGCCACAATGGGGCGGAGATTTAAATGCATTAAACTTTGATGAAATTACGTACTACGTAAAGCCATCAGAGCGTTCTGAGCGTTCTTGGGATGAAGTACCAGAAGAAATCAAACAAACCTTTGATAAGCTTGGAATCCCAGAAGCAGAGCAAAAGTATTTAGCAGGTGTATCTGCTCAGTATGAATCTGAAGTTGTGTACCACAATATGAAGCAAGACCTTGAAGACCTAGGGATTGTGTTTAAAGATACAGACAGCGCATTAAAAGAGAACGAAGACATCTTCCGTGAGCACTGGGCAAAAGTCATTCCGCCGACGGACAATAAATTTGCTGCGCTCAACTCGGCTGTATGGTCTGGTGGTTCATTTATCTACGTACCAAAGGGCGTAAAAGTAGATACACCACTTCAAGCATACTTCCGTATCAACTCTGAAAACATGGGTCAGTTCGAGCGTACACTCATCATCGTGGACGAAGGCGCGCATGTTCATTACGTAGAAGGCTGTACAGCACCAGTTTACACAACAAATTCACTTCATAGTGCGGTTGTTGAAATCATCGTGAAAAAAGGCGGCTACTGCCGTTATACAACGATTCAAAACTGGGCAAACAACGTCTTCAACCTTGTGACAAAACGTACGGTATGTGAAGAAAATGCGACAATGGAATGGATTGATGGAAACATCGGTTCTAAGCTGACAATGAAATATCCAGCAGTCATCCTAAAAGGTGAAGGCGCTCGTGGTATGACATTAAGTATTGCCCTAGCAGGTAAAGGTCAGCACCAAGATGCAGGTGCGAAAATGATTCACCTTGCACCAAACACATCTTCAACGATCGTATCGAAATCGATTTCGAAACAAGGCGGTAAAGTCACATACCGCGGAATCGTTCACTTCGGACGCAAAGCAGAGGGCGCACGCTCAAACATCGAGTGTGACACACTCATCATGGATAACAAATCAACATCTGATACGATCCCTTACAATGAAATCTTAAACGACAACATTTCATTAGAGCACGAAGCGAAGGTATCAAAAGTATCAGAAGAGCAGCTATTCTACTTGATGAGCCGCGGAATTTCTGAAGAAGAAGCAACAGAAATGATCGTCATGGGCTTCATCGAGCCATTCACAAAAGAACTGCCAATGGAATACGCCGTTGAAATGAACCGTCTGATTAAGTTTGAAATGGAAGGTTCAATTGGTTAAAATTTAAAAACCTTTATTTACAAGGGTTTGAATAGTGTAGAAGGCGAACTTTTGAAGTTCGTCTTCTTTTATTTTTCAGTAATATCTAGATAAATGTCCTCTGTTGTTTTAATCGATTTATGCCCCACAACCACATTAAAGAAGCAGTATTGCGCATGTGTAGGTTAAATCATGTGTGCCTTTATATTTGTACATATTACTCTGTCTGGAGATGATTCCTTAAGCACACCAGTCACAAACATATAAAAAAATAGAAAATTATAGAAATGTTAAAATCGCTTATGGTATGGTTCTCTAGATATTTTTTCAAAAACGATAATATGTAATATAGAAATATTTCATATTGTCGTTGACGAAACAACCTCTGTGTGTTTTAATTTGTAATATAAAGATATTTCAAAAAATCATATATGTGATTAGGGGCGATTTATTTGGAGAAAAGAAAATTAAATGAATTCGTAACATTCGTTCCCGGTATTAATCCAACAAGAACACAAAAGCAATTTGAAACTCAAGAAATAAAGTATTATGACCAAGCGTCTTTTGAAGCTGATTATCATCGTGAGGCCGTAGCTGTTGAAGAGAAGGCTAAACCTTTATTTCAGAGTAACCTATCGTTAAATGAAGGTGATGTTGTTATCAGTAACTCATTGCAGCTAGCCACAATTGTCGGTGAAAATAATGTTGGTAAAGTGTTGTCCCTCAACTTTACGAAAATAGAGTTTGATAGCGAACAACTTGATAAGAGGTATTTTCTTTACTTGTTTAATGCTCATAAAGATGTGAGGCAGCAAAAAGAAAGGGGGTCACAGGGTAGTGGCCCTATTCTAAGAATTCCGCTTCGTGCCCTTGGGGAAATGATCGTTCCAGTTGTTCCGATCGAGGAACAGAAGAAAATAGGCACTATATACGTAGAAACAATGAAGCTACAAAATAAGTTAAGCCAATACGCAGACTTGATAGGGCAGTTTACGAGCTCGGTAATAGAAGAAACATTAAAGGGGGAGTAATGAAATGAAGAGTCAATCGGAATTAGCATTTGAAAATGAAGTGATCGATTATTTGACCAAAATCGGTGGAGTAAAACAATGGGAATACAAAAAAAACATTAAAACAACTGAACAACTTTGGGATAACTTTAAAATAATCTTAGAACAAAACAATAGCGCTCGATTAGATGAACCCTTGTCTGTTACTGAATTTAATCAGGTGAAGAAAATCATCACGAGTATTGAATCACCTTACCAGGCAGGACAGTTTTTGTATGGTGTTAATGGTGTTTCTGAAATTGAAGTTGATCTTGATAATGGTAGGCATGTGTTCTTGACAGTATTCGACCAAGCCCAAGTCGGTGGCGGGAATACCGTTTATCAAGTAGTGAATCAAATTAAACGGCCAAAAGTTGTTGATGGTAAAACGACTCGTAGGTTTGATGTGACTTTGCTCATTAATGGTTTGCCGATTATTCAAATTGAATTAAAGAAAGCACTTCATAGCGCTACGGAATCTTTAAATCAGATGGAACAGTATATAGCTGAAAAACAATTCAGCGGTATCTTTTCAACTTTGCAGATTTTAATCGCGATGACACCGTTTGATATTCGTTATATGGCAAATACCCCACTCGAAAACTTTAACCGAGCTTTTGCTTTCAACTGGCAAAACGAAGATGATGCTCGCCCTATTCGATCATGGAAGACATTTGCGGATAAAGTGTTGTCCATTCCAATGGCTCATGATTTGGCAACACGTTACATGGTACTAGATGGTACAAAAAACAAAGAAAGTATCAAAGTCATGCGTCCCTATCAAGTCTATGCCACAAAGCGTGTACTTGATAAAGTTAGAAAGTTTGACTTTAAATATGATGGTGGTAAATTAGGATACATTTGGCACACGACAGGCTCAGGTAAAACAATCACAAGTTTTAAGACAGCGTGGCTTGCAAGCCGTCTATCAAATGTAGATAAAGTGATCTTCTTGGTTGACCGGATCGCACTTACCAACCAAACAGCTGATGCTTATAAAGCCTATGATCCTGTTGCTGGTTTTGAAGGGAAAACTGGTGTCGTTAGTGACACAGCCAATATCTCAGATCTTCATCGCAAACTAACGAAGAAAAGCGATAAGAACATCATTGTAACGAGTATCCAAAAAATGTCGCGTTATGTAGCGCGAGACAGCTTCAAGCCACTTAATGAAAATATTCTTTTTATCGTGGATGAAGCCCACCGATCAACTGGCAGTGGTACTGAAAATGAAGGGATGCTTGAAACGATTCGAAAAGCAATTCCTAATTCTGCTTGGATTGGTTATACTGGTACACCAAAATTCCCGGAAACACGAGAAATCTTTGGTGAACTATTACATGCATATACCATTAAAGAAGCAATTGCAGATAAAAATGTGTTAGGGTTTAACGTTGAATTTAAGGAAACAATCGAAGCTCCCGAAGATCCCACCGAAGATGATATTGATGATAATGTTCGTGGTAGTGTTTACGACTATAGTCCAGAACATGTGAAGTTAGTAGTGAAAGACATCTTCGATAACTGGAAGAAACGTTCAAATGAGCGTCAATATAATGCCTTGTTTACAGTTCACGTTGGTGGTAATAAACCAAGTACACCAAGAGCGATGGAATATTTCGATAAGTTTGCTGAAGAGAATGCGAATCGTCCAGCAGATCAACGATTAAAAGTTGCGGTGAGTTTCTCGGCAGATACATCCAATAGTATTCATCAACTGAAAACGAACGAGAACTTGCACAGAGCTATCAAAGCCTATAACGCAACGTTTGGCACAGCTTTTGATATGACGACAGTGAAAGCCTATACAGAAGACTTAGCAAGACGTTTGAACAAGACAGCTGATGATGGTAACTATTTAGATTTAGTCATCGTTGTGGATCAACTTTTGACCGGTTTTGATGCGCCTGAGATGAATACGCTCTATATTGATCGAACGCTTAAGGGTGGGAACTTGATTCAAGCATACTCACGTACAAATAGAATACATAACGCTGTCGAAAAGCCATGGGGAAATGTCGTGAATTATCGTTGGCCGGAGCAAAACGAGTATGAAATGAATAAGGCTTTTGCTGTTTATTCAAATCGTGCATCTGCCGACGAACAGCTTCCACTTGAAGAATTGAAGAAAGGCAACGAAGAGTCTGGTATCACTTCTAAACCATTTAGCAAGGTCCAAGCTGAGATGCAAGAAGTCATCAAGAAGCTTTCCACACTCACAGACGATTTTGTACAATTACCACCAAGTGAAAAAGCACAGGATGAAGTCTTTGAGAATCTGAAAGAGTATAATCGTTTGTTAAGTCAGTTGAAACAATATACCGAAGACGATGACAAAAATCCTATATCCGCCTATGATAATCCTGAAGAGTTCTATGAACGTCTAGGTATTACTGAAGAGCAGGAAGTTATTTTAACAACTGTCATTGTTGGTGAGTTGAAAGAACGACGTGCAAAGCGAGAAGACATTGATATTTCGCAAGTCAATCTCTCGATGGTTCATATTCACGATGTGACCATCAACTACGATTATTTGATTGAGTTGATCGCCCAGATGGCTGACGAAGTTCATGCAAACGAAATGTCGAAAGCGGAAAATACACGTGATGAAATCCATCTTGAAATCGCCAAGTCTGACAATGAAAAAGAAAAATCTAAGGTGAGTCATTTTGTATCTAAGATTTTCTCGAAAGAGTTTGAATTTGATCATTATCCAGCACCACGAAGTGTTGAGAAAATGAACCAAGCAATGGATCAAGCACAAAAGGATACGAATATCCAACTTGTAACGAACTTCATCCGGACTTGGGGACTTGATAACAGCACAAAACCTAAGGAACTTGAAAACTTGATTAAGAAACACCGATTAGGTCAAGAGGATATGGATAAACAAGGGGAGTTAACCGCAATCTTGAATGACGCAAGGGCTGATTATAAAGAAATTGCAGTTGAAGAGATTGCAGCCTTAAGTTGGGTTCGGTATCGAATTGAATTTCGTAAAGCATTTTACGAAATGGCCGACGAAATTAAGAAGGGGGAATAGTCAAGCGATCACATTATGCAAACTAGGAAAAAAGGAGAACGGTAATGAGCGATAAAATAATAAGATTACCTCAAATTAGATTCGCAGGATTTACTGATGGTTGGGAACAGCGAAGTGTTTCGGACTTTGCTGAAGAGGCGTATGGTGGAGGGACTCCAAAGACTTCTGTTGATGAATATTGGGGCGGTAACTTGCCGTGGATACAGTCATCCGATTTGGCTGAACATCAGGTATCAGATATTCAGGCAAAAAAGAAAATTACTAAAATAGGCTTAAAAAATTCTGCTGCAAAATTAGTACCAGCAAATTCTATCGCGATTGTTACACGGGTAGGTGTTGGAAAACTAGCATTTATGCAGTTTGAATACGCTACTAGCCAAGATTTTCTTTCGATCACTAAAATGAAAGTGAATGAATGGTTTGGAGTTTATTCGCTGTATAAGAAATTACAAAGCGAGTTACACGCAGTTCAAGGTACATCAATCAAAGGAATTACAAAAGAAGAATTGGTGAACAAGAAAATAATGGTTCCTGTTGAATTAGACGAACAACAAAAAATCGGTTCATTTTTCAAACAACTTGACGAAACTATCACCCTTCATCAGCGTAAGTTGGAACTGCTGAAGGATATGAAAAAGAGTCTACTGCAAAAAATGTTTCCGAAAGATGGAGCCAATGTTCCTGAAATTCGCTTTGCAGGATTTGCGGATGCTTGGGAACAGCATTCTTTGTCAAAGGTTGGTGATTTTGTAAGAACAAGTGTTGACCCACAAGCAACTCCCCGTGCTTCATTTGTTGAATATAGTATGCCTTCATATGACAACGGACGAAACCCTGAAACTGTTTTTGGCGACTCTATGCAGAGTATGCGTCTCAAAATTTCAGGAGATGTGTTGCTAATTAATAAGCTTAATGTTCGTCAGAAACGAATTTGGTTTGTGGAGGATGCCCCTAGCAATGCTGTTGCATCAAGTGAGTTCATGCCATTCACTTCAACTGAAATCGACTTGGCATTTTTGGAACAGCTAATGCTATCGGATAAGACAACAAGAGATTTAGAGTCAATTTCATCTGGTACATCAAACAGTCAAAAGCGTATTACACCATCTGACGTATTGAAGTATATAATCAAGTTTCCAGTTGACAGAGCAGAGCAAGAGAAAATTGGTTCTTTCTTTAAGAACATAGACAACCTTATCATCTTTCATCAACGTAATTTAAATTCGCTTAAAAATTTGAAGAAATCACTGCTTCAACAAATGTTTATATAAGAAAAGGAGATTACACAAATGAGTAGTGCAAAAGATATTACATCAAAACTATGGGGAATGGCTAACAAACTGCGTGGGACAATGGATGCAAGTGAGTATAAGAACTATATTTTACCATTTATGTTCTATCGCTACTTATCGGAAAATCAAGATGAATACTTAAAAATCAATGGTTTGGAAGAGTTCTACGAAGTGACAGATGAGACTGAAAAAGAAGATTACCTTGAAGAAATTAGTAAAGGTATTGGATATGGGATTGATCCTGCCTACACTTGGGACAAAATCGTATCAAAAATTGAAAATCATAAAATCAAAGCTAGTGACTTCCAAGATATGTTTGACTCATTCAATACAAATGCAAAACGTAACGCGATTGCCGAAGCTGATTTTGCTAATGTATTTTCAGATGTTAACCTTGGAGACACACGTCTAGGTTCAAGTACAAACGAACGTGCAAAGGCTTTGAATGATATCGTGTTGATAATTAACGAGTTCACTTTCAAAGACGATTCAGGGCACGACATTTTGGGTGACGTTTATGAATACTTGATTGGACAATTTGCTGCAAATGCTGGTAAAAAAGGAGGGGAATTTTATACACCTCATGAAGTTAGTCAAATCCTAGCGAAAATTGTTACGAATGATGCAGATGGAACTGACGGTCAATTCCGTGTTTATGACCCTACAATGGGATCGGGTTCACTTCTTCTAACAGTCCAAAAAGAATTACCAAATGGTGATGAAGAAGGAAGCGTTGAGTTTTACGGGCAAGAGTTGAATACGACGACTTATAACTTAGCCCGCATGAACTTGATGATGCATGGGGTAAATTATCGCAATATGGAGTTGAAACGTGCAGACACACTGGATGCTGACTGGCCATTTGCTGAAAAAGATGGAACACAAATTCCTTTGAAGTTCGACGCCGTCGTATCAAATCCCCCATACTCTCATAAATGGGATACAAAAGACGTTGATCGAGAAAAAGATACACGTTTCAAGGGTTACGGTGTAGCACCTGCATCTAAGGCAGATTATGCTTTTGTACTGCATGGACTTTATCATTTAGACAAAACTGGAACAATGGCTATCGTATTGCCACATGGGGTACTATTTCGAGGTGCTTCTGAAGGTAAAATCCGCAAAAATATCATAGATAATAATCTATTAGATACTGTTATTGGATTGCCCGCTAACTTGTTTTATGGCACAAGCATCCCAACCTGTGTCTTGGTATTCAAAGGTCGTGAAGCTCGTAAGAATAAAGATATTTTGTTTATCGATGCTTCAAATGAGTTTGTAAAAGGAAAGAACCAAAACAAACTCTCTCCTGAAAACATCGACAAAATTATTGAAACATACAGTAACCGTAAAGACGTTGAAAAATATGCTCATGTGGCATCTTTGGATGAAATAAAAGAAAATGATTACAATTTAAACATTCCACGTTATGTCGATACGTTTGAAGAAGAAGAAGTAATTCCACTTTCACAAGTGGCTCAAGAGTTGGCAGAAGTTAAAGCGGAAATTGCGAGTTCATATGATAATTTGTTTGGGTTAATGAATGAGCTGGAAGGGACAACAGATGAAGCCAAAGAAGAACTGAGTAAATTTATCCGTCTTTTAGGTAAATAATAGTCTTAAAAAAGAGCAAAGGATTTAATTCGTGGCTCTTTTTGGCTTTTAAAAATTTCTTTATTTCCGTTTTCTTTAGTTTATATATAAAAGTGCGTTTTAATTAGCACTATTTTATGCGGCATCTGCATATGCAAATTCGTATGTCAAAAGCGTTACAAGTCATATTTAAATATTTTTAAAAATGGATATATCAAAGGTTAGACCAGTTTGATTGTTATATTAGTTCATGCCATTTCGAACAATATTAATCAAGTTTGATAATGGAAGGTTCAATCGGTTAATAATAAAAGACCAAAAACATGATATCAACGTTTTTGGTCTTTTTGTTTTGCTCACATCCCGCCATGCGAGTAAAACGCATCAAAAGCTTTAGACAAATCGTCAGCTGCAGATGTCAAGATCGTTTCTTCTTCTAAAATCGCTGTTCCTTGTGCTCGGACAATATGAAATTGTTGAAAGCCCATCAAGTTTTGGAATATTTCTTTTAGGTAGTAATGTGAAAATTCCAGAGGTGTGTATCGATCGTTATTTGTGAAAATTGAGCCGCTTGCTTGAAGCAAAAGTACACGATAATCGTCAGTCATCAGCCCAACTGAACCATTTTCTGTATATTTGAATGTTTCTCTAGCAATCAAGATATTATCTATATAATCTTTCATACGTGACGTCACATTAAAATTATGAACAGGTGATACAATCACGATTCGATGATGTGCTTTGAATTGAGCCAATAAAGCGGATGAAGCAGCAACGATTTTTTGTTCGGCAGCTGTTAATGTTTGTTCAGATGCTTGCTTATCCCAAATACGTAGCAGCTGGTCTTTTTCGATACGAGGAATTTCAGTTTGATGTAAATGTAAAATTGTTGGTTCTTCATGAGGGAATTTTTCTTTAAACTGTTTTAGAAATAGTGTTTGCAGCTTGTTTGAATAACTTTCTCGATGAGTGAAATCAGGGTGCGCGTTAATGATGAATGTTTGCATATACATGCTCCTTTTCTTTTGATAAGCTGAGTATAAATGATAAAGGTGACAATAGAAGTCACCTTTTTAAGAGGGGAAACAAATGAAAAAATCAGAACGATTAAACCAAGAGCTTATTTTTTTAAGTGATAAATACTCATTTCAGTTAAAGGATTTAGAAACGGAATTTGGTATATCTAAACGCACAGCTCTGAGAGATATGGAAGAGCTGGAGTCCATGGGCTTAGCTTTTTACGTTGAAAATGGCAGACATGGAGGATATCGGCTAGTGAATCAATCTCCATTGGTTCCTATTTATTTCAATACTGATGAAGTTCAAGCTATTTTTTTCGCGCTTAAAGCGCTAGACCTGGTGTCAGCAACACCATTTAGAAAATCCTACTCACAAATTCGGCAAAAGCTGTTTGCCACAATGTCTGATGAGAGAAAGCAAACGATTACGGAGACTTTGAATGTGATTCATTACTATAATGTCGCACCAGTTAGTGAACAAAATCATTTGGAATTGATTTTACAGGCGATGATGAAAGATCAAATCGTGAAGATGACTTACACTCAGCATGAAAATAAACGAATCAGGCTACAATTTTTTGAGTTATTTTATCGAAATGGCATTTGGTTTTCTAACGCATATGATGTTCAACATAAAAAATGGGGCATTTATAGATGTGATTGTATGACTGAAATGATGGTTGAAGAAGAAACGACAGATACATTGACTAAAGAAGAGTTAAAAGAACTGCAACTCGAATACGAAAAAAACTTTCATGATATTTCATTTAAATGTCGATTAACACAACAAGGAAAAGAAAAATTTCTGAAGAATCATTATCCTAATATGAGACTGGAGATCGTTGATGACACGCCTTATATTGTGGGTGGGTACAACCAAGAGGAATTATCGTATATGACTCACTTTTGATCTCATTTGGGAAACATGTGAAAATTGAATACCCAGATGAATTAAAAAAGAGTTATTTGACTCAATTGCAAGAAATGATTGATCAGTATTGAAGTGTTGAACTGATAGTATCTGAATGACTAAAACTTAACATAATACAAAAAAGGCGAACTGCAGGAATTCGCCCTTTTTTCTATTATTTCGCCGCATGGAATGTATTTGTTTTCGGTTTATCATGTACCTTCCCATACGTCAGCTGCCGCCAAATAAACTCCATCGGTCCATATTTAAACCGTTTTAACCATAGCGTACTGAAGAGCACTAGAAAGGCATAGACACCCAGTCCAATCATGAACGTACCCGCAGGCTGAAGATGATCGACAAGCCCGGCTCCGTACTTCAGAAATAGCATGGTTCCAATGATCGAGTGAAGCAAATAACAGGTCAGTGACATCCGTCCGACTTTGGTAAAGACCATTAAAGCACCTCGCAGCTGAGGCACGTGCAGAAACAGCATCGCAAGTGTACTCATATAGAACATACTGCCAGTTAATCCCCCGTTTTGTTCAAGGGCAGAGACAATGTTCATCCATGGCGTATTTTCAAAAGGATTGACCGCCGTCATGATCGTACTGCCTTGGGTGATGAGAAAAGCGATTGTACAAATGATCCAAATGCGATTCCAAATTGCTTTTTTCGCCTCCATGTTTTTGAAAAACTCCATTTTCAAAAAATACACACCAAGTAAAAATATGAAGAACATAGAATAGACAGTGAAAAATGAACTGGAAGCCATCGTCACCATATCAGCCCACCTGTCTCCGATGGATGCTAAATAATTCAGACTGTTGTGGCTGTTCAGCTCGAAATCAGCAAAATCGGGCTTGCCTGATGATCCTGTACTGATGGTATTAAGCAGCATCGTGAAAAAGGGTGTGAGCAATTGAATCACAAAGAGTGTGATCAGCCAGTTTCGGATGGTTTTGGCTGTGCGTTTGTAAAAGAAAAGCAATAAAAAGCCAGTGACTGCATAATAGGCCAAAATATCACCAATCCAAACAAAAGTTAAATGCAGAAGGCCAAACCCTAAGAGAATGGTTAACCTGCGGGCAAACAGCTTGTTTGGGCTGTCCACCTTCTGAGCAGCTCGATCCATAAAAATCATAAAACCAACCCCGAATAGGAAGGAAAACAACGTAATGAATTTCCCTGAGGCAAACCAATTCACCACATTGTGAAAGACATCATTTGACTCCATATCGAATCCCTTCGCAGAATCCACGATCAAAAAGTAATTGACCAGAATAATTCCCATTAAGGCGAATCCTCTTACGATGTCTAAGAAATGAACTCGATCCTTCAAATTCATCGCGTGTGCTACTTTGTTTGCATTCATATCCATGCTCCTTTTCCTGTTATAATAGATGTGATTCGGATCTAATCATTGATCCTTACAATGAATTAATATAAAGACCAATTCTTAACAATTTATGAAGAAGCAAATTTTGGGAAATGAATGTGACAAATTGATGGCAGACCTTCACTTTCATATCCTGTTAAGATTTATACCGTATTCTTTTCACGTTGTTAGATGATATATAGTAAAGACATAAGAAATTCACGTATCATGAGGTGAGAGAGACATGACCCATCGAATATTAGTCGTAGAGGATGATCAGGATATTGGAGACCTTTTGCAGGAATCCCTTACACGCGCAGGATATGAGGTGCTAAGAGCGATGAATGGCGAGCAAGCATTAAAGCTTGTGAACGATTCGCTCGATTTGGTGATGTTGGATGTGATGATGCCAGGCATCTCAGGCATCGAAACGTGCCAGCAGATGAGAGCCTCCTCTAACGTCCCCATTCTATTTCTGACAGCCAAATCAAGTACATTCGATAAAACCGAAGGATTACTTGCTGGCGGGGATGATTATATGACAAAGCCCTTCTCAGAAGAGGAGCTTCATGCTAGAGTGATTGCTCAATTACGCAGATATACAATCTACCAGGAAAAGAAGGAACAGGAAGAGACCTTTCTCGTTGGGGGCAAGCTGAGGGTGAGCGAAGAATTTAACGAAGTATGGAAAGAAAGTCAGCAGATTAAGTTGTCTGATCTAGAATATCGCATTTTGAAGCTGCTCATGAGCAGACGAAACAAAATATTTTCCGCCCAAAATATTTATGAGAGTGTGTGGGGACAGCCTTATTTTTATTGTTCCAACAATACGGTAATGGTGCATATTCGAAAGCTGCGTGCCAAAATTGAAGACGACCCGGCTCGTCCCGTGTATATCAAAACGGAATGGGGGAGAGGATATCGGTTTGGCACATCGTAAATATACGCTAGCCAAAAAGCTGGCACTGCTGATTTTGACAGCTGCGGTCGTGAGTGGGATTGTCTTTTTGACACTGCAAAAAATCACCAATGATCTGATCGATGGATATTTGAGTTCGGATGAGTATTACGAGGAGGAGTCAGCCAGGTACATTCAAAAATTCAGTGGCTACGTGTCAGAGCATGATCTGTCTTCAACAGACCGAAAAGCGTTTGGTGAGTGGGTGAAAAAAGAAAATTACATTAATCTCACCATCTTCAAGGATCAAGTGCTGCAATATGATTCCATTTACTCCGCTGCCGATGAATCGGCATATGGAAAAGAAAAAGTGACGCAGTACGCTCAGCAGCATTCGTATCCGGTTCAGTTCAGCGACGGTGAAGGCCGTGTCATGGTGGACGGCTTCTACTCATCTCGATATCACGATCTTGCCTTTACACTAGAGCTGCTCGGTGCGACGCTCATTTTTCTCATCATTGTTCTACTTGGCATTCGCAAAAGTCTACGCTACCTGCAAACGATCCATCAAGAAATTCATATTCTTGAAGGCGGCGAGTTGGACTACGAGATAACTGTAAAGGGTCATGATGAATTAGCCATGATTGCAAAGAGCATTGAGGATCTGCGAAAAGCTTTTCTAGACAAGCTTCAAGCCATCGACGAGCTGCAGGAAGAGAGCCGCAGTTTGGTCACCGAAATGTCGCATGACATGCGTACACCGCTGACGTCGCTGATGATGAATCTGGAGTTTGCGAAAAAAGAGGAGGATGGACAGGACACCCGCAAAGATGACTATATAGCCAATGCCTATGGAAAAGCACTGCAATTGAAAAATCTGTCTGACAATCTGTTTGCCTATTTTCTGCTTGATAAAGAACATGAACCTGAGCTTGAGACCGTTGCAGTCAAAGAGGTGATTTATGATCTCTTATCAGATCAGGTGGCGATCTTGCAGCAAGAGACATTCAAGGTTCATCTTTTAGGAGAGCTGCCTGACAGCTATATTAACGTGAATGTCGAGGAACTTGGCCGAGTGTTTGATAATCTGATGTCCAACATACTGAAATACGCCGATCCGAAAAAAGACATCAATCTCACGTTTTTATCCGATCAAGAAGTCTTTGAGATTCATGTGAGCAATGCGATAAAAGAGACAAATGGCACACAGGAAAGCACTGGACTTGGTGAACGAAGCATGAAACGAATGATGTCCCGCATGCACGGGCAGTTTGAACAGATAGAAAAGAACGCTGTTTACTATATCGTGCTGCGATTTTGGCACATCAAAATATAGACGACAAATGAATAACATGGAATGGAGAGACAATCTAATGAAACGATTCAACAACTTCCAAAAGGTACCCGATCTCTTGCAAGGTCTTCTGAATATCTGTCTATTCTTTCTGGCCATTGCATTAAGCGTCCTCTTAATTAGTGAAACTTGGTATATTGTCCAATTCGTCTACAAGAATGTGGCCAACAAAGGAGAAAGCTATTATGAAATGCTTGGTGAGCTGCTGATCTTCTTTATGTACTTTGAGTTTATTGCCTTAATTATTAAGTACTTTAAATCAAACTTTCATTTTCCGCTTCGCTATTTTATTTATATTGGAATCACAGCCGTCATCCGTTTGATCATCATCGATCATGAAGAGGCTGTATCGACGTTCTGGTGGGCGCTGACCATTCTAGCCATGACGTGTGCACTCTTTATCGCCAATAAAAGACATTCTGCTCAAGACCATGAGGAAGTGAAGTGAGGAAAGAAGACGAATGGTTACCGTTCGTCTTTTTTGCTGGTTCTCAATTCATATGTAAAACAGAAATTCATCCTACCGAACAATGCCTCTTCTCGTTCACACTGGTTCCCTGTGCAAGGATATTTACGTGCTGTTGAATTTACGAGCATCTGGGAGAAAGAATTCGTGAGCATCATTATTATGAATATCCGAAAATGAATCACGTATTTCCCGTTTTCCGAAGCAAAAAAAGCGTTAAAACAAATTGTCGCTATTATTCAAAGCAAGACCTTTCCTTTGCGGGAGCGGGATATTACTTAATTCATTGTGAATGACCTATCTAATTCTTACCTAAAAGAAACACCGATATAAGAAACGTTGCTAAAGATCACAACATTCCCTTATCGGTGTTTTTACTTTATGGATGATACTTTAGCCCTCGTAATAAGCATAGAGTCCAGAGCTGCCTTTAAAATACCATTTCACTCCGCTTGCATCTGTGAAAGAGTTTGCAAAAATAGCTGTGTCGGAGTACATACATAAGTAAGGCTTGTTTGATTTTCGGAATTTCCTTAAAATTTCATCAGGGCAGGATGTGACATAAGCACTTGTACGTGCAACGCCATCTGTTGTACTGTCTGTTGTTGAAGTAGCGCTAGCTGTTGGAACATACGAAGAAAGAAGTAACCCAAAAGAAAGAGCGACACCAGTCATTGTTTTTTTCCATTTCATTACGAACATTTTCTTTCCAAAATCTGTATTTTCTTGCAACTTCATTATAGGAAAATAGGATGCGATAAAAAAGAGACAAAAGTATTGTATTTTCCCATAATTTGTAATGATGTGTTTGGGAGATCATCATCTGTTATTTTCATATTTGACATTGACACCATCTTTTTCTATGATAAAATCAAATTGTGATAATGAGAATCGTTATCAAACGATATGACTACATATAGAATGGATAGGTGAGGTACATGTTCAGAAAATCTTTTTGGTCGTTGTTAGTTGTGCTCTCCATCGTTTTGCTTGCGGCTTGCGGGAATAATAGCGGTGAAGGCAAGTCAGATAGTAAAGAGAAAACGAGAACCGTTGAAAGCGCTATCGGTTCAACTGAAATAAAAGGGTCGCCTAAACGTGTGGTGACGCTGTACCAAGGAGCAACTGATGCAGCAGTCGCTATGGGCATTAAACCAGTTGGTGTTGTAGAATCATGGCTTGAAACACCTACTTATAAATATTTAAGAGATGATTTAAAGGATGTTAAAATTGTTGGGCAGGAAACACAGCCAAACTTAGAGGAAATTGAAAAGCTAAAACCAGATTTGATCATTGCATCAAAAGTTCGCCACGAGCAAATTTTTGATCAGCTGAAAGAAATCGCTCCAACTGTTGCAACAGAAACAGTGTTCACATTTAAAGATACAGTGAAATTGATGGGCGAAGCGTTAAATCAGCAAGACAAATCAAAAGAATTGTTAACGAAGTGGGATGACCGTGTCGCTGACTTCAAAGAAAAAGCGAAAAAAGACATCAAAAACTGGCCAATGAGTGTATCTGTAGTGAACTTCCGTGCAGATCATGCTAGAATCTATCAAACTGGATTCGCAGGGTCGATTTTAACAGAGCTAGGCTTTGAGGGACCTAAGAATGTCAAAGATAAAAAGCAAGACATCATTACACTTACAGACAAAGAGAGCATTCCGCAAATGGATGCAGATGTGATCTATTACTTCATGGATGATCAGGATAAAGCGGTTGAAAAAGCATATAAAGAGTGGACAAGTCATCCTTTATGGAAGCAGCTTGACGCAGTGAAAGCGAAACAAGTGCATAAAGTCGATGAAATCACTTGGAACATGGCTGGCGGTATCATTGCTGCAAATATGATGCTTGATGATATTTACGATCGTCTAGGAATTGATAAATAAGACATACCAGAGGAGAAAATGTGAAAACACCATTTTCTCCTTTTTCCATAACAGATTGAAAGCGGGAATCAGATGAGAAGTTTATTAAAAAAGGATTCGAGTAAGGCACTGCTATTTGCTGGATTCATCGTATTGATGTTGGTCTTTTTTATGCTCAGTATTTCCCTTGGGCAAACCTCGATTTCCTTCAAAGCCACCATCCATGCTTTTCTTCATTTTGATGAATCGGATCCAAACAGTGTGATTGTCATGACATCCAGATTATCAAGAGCTTTAATTGCAGCAGTCGTTGGATCAAGTCTAGCCATTTCAGGTGCACTGATGCAGGCATTGACGAGAAATCCGCTTGCTGCGCCTGATTTATTAGGAATTAATGCGGGTGGACTATTTTTTATCGTGATTTCGATTGTTTTCTTTTCAACAGAGTCGTTAACAGGCTATATGTGGACAGCTTTTTTAGGCGCTGCGATTGCAGGGATGCTCGTTTTTCTATTGGGCTCCATTGGGAGAGATGGACTGACGCCGGTTAAAATTGTGCTCGCAGGTGCTGCCATATCCGCATTGTTTGCATCCTTTACTCAAGGTCTTTTAATCGTGAATGAACAGTCGATTCAAAGTATCCTGTTTTGGATGGCTGGTTCGGTGTCAGGAAGAAGTATTGATATGCTGCTTCCTGTTTTGCCCTATATTGTAGGTGCTACTGTTGTGGCACTGCTTCTTGGTCGCTCGATCAATGTTCTTTTGTCGGGAGATGATATTGCCAAAGGGCTCGGTCAGCGTACGCTGCTGCTGAAAATCACGATGGGGGTGCTGGTCGTGTTTTTAGCAGGAGGTTCCGTTGCTGTTGCAGGCTCGATTGGTTTTGTTGGTTTTCTTGTGCCACATATTGTGAAAAAGCTTGTCGGACCTGACCACCGCTGGGTACTGCCGTATTGTGCCGTCGTGGGGGCGTCGCTTTTACTTGTCGCAGATCTTGCGGCTCGTTTTCTGATCATGCCGCAGGAAGTGCCGATTGGTGTCATGACGGCGGTAGCAGGAGCTCCTCTATTTGTTTATCTCGTGCGCAAGGGGTTGAAGACAGGTGGCTAAAACATATACTGTGCGTTCAAAGGGTGGACGCATTTCATTTCAATTTTCAAAGCGGACTTTTCTCATTTTACTTTTATTGACGGCTATTGCCTTTGGCTTATTTATTCTTAGTCTCTGTATGGGCAGCCGATTCATTCAGCCGATGGATGTGCTGCTTCATTTAATCGGGCAGGGAGAGGGAAATACCTTTGTATTAAATACGCTGAGAATCCCAAGAACGCTGCTTGCTGTCTTAGTGGGGGCGGCACTAGCGGTATCGGGGCTCATTTTACAAGGGTTAATTCGTAATCCGCTTGCATCACCTGACATCATTGGAATTACGAGTGGTGCTTCGTTTGGTGCGATTATGTTCATCGTCTTTTGGATGGGCACCGTGCCAATTGCTTATCAGTCATTATGGGCCATTGCAGGTGCTTTTGCGGTATCGTGTTTGATCTACTTGCTTTCATGGAAAAAAGGGGTCAAACCCATCACGCTTGTCCTGATGGGAATCGGTATTTCCGCCATTATGAAGGCGTGTGTGACGTTTACGCTTGTTCTCAGCGATACGATGACAACGACAAAGTCATACATATGGCTGACGGGCAGTTTATATGGTTCTACGATGAAGGACGTCACCACGATGCTTCCTTGGGTGATGATCATTTTACCGATCGTCATGGTGTTAGCAAGAACGATGAATGTGAAGGAGCTTGGGGATGATCTTGCAACAGGTCTTGGGGTAAAGGTACAGGCCAAGCGGTTATTCTTCTTGCTGATGAGTGTGACATTAGCTGGTATTGCGGTGGCATTTGCAGGCGGCATTGAATTTGTCGGACTCATGGCGCCGCATGTCGCAAGGATGATCATCGGCCGTTCCTTCATTGCGCTTGTCCCAGCCTCTGCGCTTGTTGGAAGTATTCTCGTGATGCTGGCAGATCTTGTTGCAAGAACTGCTTTTCTACCGTTAGATGTACCAGCAGGTGTATTCACGGCGGCAATAGGTGCACCGTTCTTTATCTATTTGTTATATCAACAGCGAAATCGATAAACGAAAGAGGGGTTTTGATATGAGGCCAGAGTGGGTTGAGAGAGAATTACTTGATTTCGGGGTACACATCACAAAGGGAGCAATGACATCTGATCGCACACTTGGTGCGCTTTTTTCAGAAGAATCCGTCAAGCGTTTATTGGAAGCTGAAAAGTCAGCCATGCACGCACCAAATCTAGCAGTGGCGGCCTCTATGTTTTCAAAGCGCTATGCATACTTAGCTGTTAGTTCCACTTTGTACTTGATGACAATGTATGATGGCGTCTATCAGTTTTCACCAGCGGCCTGTGCATTTAGAGAGGATCGGAAAATCGCGCTTGATGAAACGCTATGTTCATTTGTTCAACTGGATGGAGATCGTCATGAA
Organism: Bacillus sp. SIMBA_154; assembly: GCF_046536015.1. Lineage (NCBI taxonomy): Bacteria > Bacillati > Bacillota > Bacilli > Caryophanales > Bacillaceae > Bacillus > Bacillus sp. SIMBA_154. The sequence goes on along the minus strand of NZ_JAWJBV010000013.1, from coordinate 35,140 downwards.
TGGAGAGAGCAGGTTGTACGCACGCTGTTTACGCAGTGTGTCACACCTCTTTTAGACGTGCTGAACCGCACATCAAGACTTCCATATACTATTTTGTGGGAGAATGTAGCGGTTCGTATCAACTCTCTTTACCGCAGCATGATGCGGGAAGTAGAAGAGACTGCGGTGAAACAGCGCGTTCAGGAGGATTATCTTTTTCTGAAGCAAGCGGCTGGGGAAGTATTTGGAGCTCAGCAAAATCCATTTCAGCACAGCTTAAACTTAGATGACAGTTTACTTGAAACATCCAAACGGAAGACTTGCTGTATGTATTATCAGCTTGAGAAAAAATCGGAGAGTCTCGATTATTGTCTCGTCTGCCCGCTTGAAAAAAACAAAGGCACTGCTTGCTCGTAGCAGTGCCTTTTCGTTTTATTCCCAAATCGCGCTTGCCCATTCAGGGTGATCGATGAAAGGGTTGCGGTTGTGCTGATATATTTGATAAATGGTCTCGTTGCGATTCCGTTCGATTTGATCGACTGGATCTTGCTTGTGCCATTTTAGAAGCACGGACATTTTGCCGTGAAGAGGGGCGCTTCTATTATTCACTTTGTTGTTCAATTCTAAATCTGGAAAGCGGTCATCGCCTTCGTATCGAACCGCCATATAAAAGAGCATTCTCGCCACATCCCCTTTGACCCGGCTGTGAGGTTCGAAAGAGTCGCTATCGTAGAAGTTGCCAGGCGCTCCTTTGTATTCATTTCCGCCCATGTCGAAATCTAAATTTCCGCGTGTGCTATTCGTTTGCACATCTGTCGCACGAAGGTGATGGAGATCTGTCCCAGGTCCTTGGCTTGTCCCAAAATTGCCATGAGACTTTGCCCACACATGCTCTCGATTCCACTGGCCGACATTTCCACCACTCGCTTGCTTTGAGCGGGAGACTCCGCTATAAAGCAAAAGAACATTGTTTGGCTGATTTGGATCTTCATCCGTTTTCTTTAATGCATTCCATACCTCACTGTAGGATAGCTGCGTATGATCATCAATAATATCGTGTAAAGCTTTCTTAAGAGCGGGTCCTGATTTGCCATTAGCAGATTGATAATAGGAATTGATTTGGCTTGTGGCGTTAGTTTGCGCTTGTTGTGTAGATGTTTCGTTTTGAAGCTGTAACGGGGAAAAGGTGATCGTTTGGCTCGGTTCATTTAGAGAGAAGCCTTGAGCATTCGCAGCTGGAGGCAGCGGAGTGGCTAGTGTGCCGAAAATCATGATCCCGGCGGCCACGGTTCCAAATAATGTTTTTTTCATTCTATTTCCTCCTTGATAGAGAATGTATTCTCTTTATTTCTATCATATTGTTATGAAGAAATAAATGGATTTATCGTAAATTTTATGTAATCAATTCGTGGGAAAAGAGATTGCTATTTTAGAAGCATTGCTGTATAAGTGGGCTTATAAGGATGGACAGCAAGGGAGAGGATGGATAACGTGAAAGAACTGCAAACACCTTCGAGAACCATTATGACACCAGGACCTGTTGAAGTAGACCCGAGAGTGCTCCGCGTGATGAGTACACCGATTCTTGGTCAATTTGACCCTGCATTTACACAGATTATGAATGAAACCATGACCTTATTGCGGTCTCTTTTTCAAACAGAAAATGAATGGGCTTATCCAATTGATGGTACGTCCCGTTCAGGGCTTGAAGCTGTGCTTGCCAGTGTGATCGAGCCTGGAGACATTATGCTTGTTCCTGTCTTTGGCCGCTTCGGTCATTTGCTCATTGAAATAGGACAGCGCTACGGTGCTGAGGTACATACAATGGAATGTGAATGGGGAACGGTTTTTGATCCTGGCGACATCATCGCTGAAATGAATCAGGTCAAGCCTAAAATCGTCGCGATGGTCCACGGTGAAACATCCACAGGGAGATTGCAGCCATTGCAGCAAATTGGTGAAGCGTGCCGAGCACTTGATGCTCTGTTCATTGTAGACGCTGTGGCAACAATTGGCGGTGTCGAGGTCAAAGTGGACGAATGGAAGATTGATGCGGCAATTGGCGGCACACAGAAATGCTTGTCTGTTCCATCAGGCATGTCACCTATCACATATAATGACCGGGTGGCGGCTGTCGTTGAATCGAGAAAGAAAGTAGAAAAAGGCATTGCGACACAGGACGAACTGCAAGAACAGATAGATATTTCTCCAATCAAAAGCAATTATTTTGATCTGAGCCAGCTCCAGGATTATTGGAGTCCAAGACGATTAAATCATCATACGGAAGCGACAACTATGCTTTATGCACTCAGAGAAGGGGTTCGCCTTGTGCTGGAAGAAGGGCTGGCTGAACGTTTTCAGCGTCACGCATATCATGAGAAAGCCTTGATGAAAGGTCTTGAAGCGATGGGGCTTGAATTGTTTGGCGATCCGAGTTGTAAAATGCCGGTTGTGACATGTGTTCTGATTCCAAATGGTATTGATGGCGAAGCGGTACGTGCCGATCTGCTCCATCATTTTGGGATTGAAATTGCGAGTTCATTTGGACCGCTTGCGGGGCGTATATGGAGAATCGGCACAATGGGCTATAGCTGCCGAAAGGAAAATGTCCTGTTTGTTTTAGCAGGACTTGAAGCGATGTTGATCAAATACGGCGCGGCCATTACATGCGGAGCTGGACTACAGGCGGCTCTTTCTATCTATGAACAAGCTGAATAAAGTGATTTCTCATACTCGCAATCTGCGGGTATTTTTTATTTGGAAAAGAACACTAATTTTTGAAAAACTAGACTTATAGGCGGCGGTATCGCTATACTGGAGAAGTTCTTATCGTTTTTGTCATCATTTTCATTTATTTGCAGAAAGAGGTTTTTTGATATGAAGAAAATGGGCAGATTATATATTTTGATGCTCAATATATTTATTGCCATGCTTGGCTTTGGCCTCATTGTTCCTGTCATGCCGAGTTACATTGAAGCCTTTGGGGCAACAGGAAAAACACTTGGTTTTCTCGTTGCTGCAACGGGTCTGACACAATTTGCGTTATCACCGATCGCCGGCGTACTGACCGATCGATTTGGACGGAGAAAATTGATTATTGCCGGGATTGCTGGCTTTACCATTGCCCAATTTATTTTTGCGTTTGCCGATCAGCTTTGGATGCTGTTTGTGTCTCGGTTTTTAGGCGGGGCTGCAGGAGCTTTGCTGATGCCGGCCATGTTTGCATACATCGCTGATATTACAAGTGAAAAGGACCGGGGGAAAGGGATGGGCCTATTTAGTGCAGCGATGACACTAGGTTTTGTCATTGGACCGGGCGTAGGCGGATATTTGGTTGAGTTCGGGATCGCTTTTCCTTTTCTCATCGCAGGTTCTTTTGCAGCACTATCTACCCTGTTATCCATCCTGTTTTTACCTGAAACACTAACAAAGGAAAAGCAGGAAGAAGCGCGGTTGAACAAAGACATTCATTTCAATCCTTTAGTGCAGATGACTCAAGCTTTAAAGACATCCTATGGCTTTTTGTTTATATTGGCCTTTGTCCTCAATTTTGGAATCATTCATTTTGAATCGATTTTCGGTTTATATGTAGACCAAAAACACGGATTTACACCGAAGGATATTGCATTTGTCATTACGGTGGCCGGACTTGCCGGAGTACTTGTCCAAGGTGCGTTAGTGAATACCTGTGTGAAACGATTTGGTGAGATGCGTGTCGTGCGTTATGCGCTGCTAGGTGCAGCTATCATGCTGATCGCCTGCCGTTTTGCGCCGTCTTTTTGGTGGATTTTTACAGGTTCGATTTTATTTTTGTCGGCTACCTCTTTTGTTCGTCCAGCCCTCAATACATTGTTGTCCAAAATGGCCGGGAATCAGCAAGGGTTAGCAGGCGGTCTCAATACATCCTTTATGAGTCTTGCCAACATCGTCGGACCAAGCCTTGCGGGAATTTTATTTGATGTGAATATTGAGCTTCCTTTTATGTTTGGGACACTTGTGCTTTGCGCCAGTTTCATAGCGTCTATCATATGGGCGAAAAAAGTAGAGCATACTCACGCGATGCCAAGAAGATTGTAGTTGATCTACAGTCTTTTTTTAATGAATGAAATCTATTTAGAAAAATTCCAACTAGAAATAGTATACATGTTATCTAGGTGAAAATTAGAGGAGAGGAAAACAATAGATTTAGATCTTTTCAACCTTTAAAAAGTTGTTAATGAAATACTGCATTATACATTTTGTGTAAAAAATGGTTGATTGGCATTTTTCACAATGGTAATATCAATCTCGACCTCTATACTGCCGTATGGATCAGATACCTTCCATTTGTCACCACTCCTCAAGTCTCACTTTTTCTCCTCCAAACTATATGAAGTTCTAGAAAAAAAGATTCAATAAGAATGGGATGAGAAATGCATTTGAATGCGTAAAGCTAAGCGGAGCCGCAGTGTTGCGTCAGGGTCTTTTAAGCTGATTCGAAGCAATTCCTCGCACTTCTCCAGTCGATAAATGACAGTGTTGCGATGAACATACAAACGCTTGGCTGTTTCTGAAATGTGGCAATGTGTCTCTAAATACACAGATAAGGTGTGGAGGAGGCTTTGGTCGACTAGTGATGGTTCATATAATGGGTGAAGGTGCAGTTGGTGGAACGTGACTAAATCCTTTCTTGGAATCAGCTTCAGTAAATCTGGCACATCCTTTGCCTGATAGAACTGAATGTATTCAGTGCGCGATGAGAGCCGGCCTGCTTGAAGAGCATCGAATGCTTCGCTGTAACCTTCAATCAGATGGGTGATGAGGTGTCCCGTCAGGCTCACACCAAAGGAAATGGTGTCATTCATATGTTTTTTCACGAGCAGCTGCAATTGTTTTAAAAAAGAGATGAGCATGTCGCTTACCTCAGACCAGCTGCCTGTCTCTTCCATCAATAGAATGCCCATATCCGCTTTGACAAAAAGAAAGGCGGGAAATGGACAGCTTGGAAGTGCGCATTCAAGCAAATCAACCACTTGATCTAAAACGATTTGCTGCTCAATCAAACATGTGGAATCACTACTCTGATCAAACTGACAGACCATACATAAATAGGTGCTCCCTGTGCTTAATCCAAACGTCTGTGCAAGTCGGACAACGTCTTGCTCGGAAGACACTGCACCTTCTATCCATCTGCGAAACCCTTCATTTCGGGCCCGCTTGGCCGTTTGTTCGATGGCATGTTGCCTCATTCGTGCAATTGACAATTCATTTACAGCGTGTTCAATCATCACATGCAGTTCTTTTTCCTGTGGTGGAATGAAGGAAAGGACCACTAAATAATCACATGTATGTTCGGTGATATAAATGGGAAAGACGGAAAAGGTTTGCTTACCATGTACCATAGAAAAATAATGGCTTGTCGTGCTCTGAAAAAAATGGAGGACTTGAATCAATTCTGGGCTTGTCATCATTGTGTGCGAGGTGTAGAGAATCTGTCCATACCGGTTCAGTAAATAGACAGGTCTGTGAATCCTTTGGGTCATTTTTTGTAATGCTTCAAAATGATGATTGGCCATGTTCATATCCACTCCATCTCCTTTATTAAGAGCCAAAGCTGTTGGTGAAGATGAATAAAAAAATGGACAAGCGCTGTTAACATCTCTGATATGCATTATGTTATCAGCTAAAATCATTTTACATAGAAAGTTGTCAACTAATATCACAAGCAAACAGGGTGGATAGGACACAATCGCGTGCCAACAGTCATCTTCATTCAGAATTACGGGCAAATGTGATATGTTGTAGACAGAAGAATTTCTTTCAGAAATATGGGTATCCCAAGAGACAAAGGCTTTGATGTGGGAAAGCCGCCTATACCCATAAGTGGCAAGAGGTGAGATACATGATTTATATCGGATTAACTGGCTGGGGGGATCATGACAGTCTTTACCCGCCGAAAATAGGAAGCTCTCAAAAGCTGTTTCACTACGCGTCAACGTTCCCTATTGTGGAACTGGATGCAAGCTTTTATGCTGTTCAGCCTGAGCGCAATCATGAAAAGTGGATAAAGGACACACCGGACACCTTTCAATTTGTCGTGAAAGCATACCAAGGAATGACCGGACATCAAAGAGGCGAGATTCCTTTTGCTTCGAAGGAAGAAATGTTTGACGCTTTTATCCTCTCATTGACTCCGCTCATTCGAGAAGGGAAACTGGCCATGGTCCTGTTTCAATTTCCACCATGGTTTGATTGTAAAAAAGAGCATGTCCAATATTTAAGATGGTGTAAGGAAAAGATGGGTGACATTCCGTGTGCCCTCGAATTCCGAAACCGGACATGGTTTTCAAACGAATTTTATAAGCAAACCTTGTCCTTTATGGAGAAAGAAGGGTGGATTCATTCCGTCTGTGATGAACCACAAGTCGGAGAAGGGTCCATTCCGCCAGTCATACAAGCCACACACCGTGATAAAACATTGGTCCGTTTTCACGGAAGAAATAAACAGGGCTGGCTTCACCCGGCAGACCATGAGAATTGGCGAGAAGTGCGTTACTTATATTTATATAATGAAGCTGAATTAAAGGAATGGAAAAAGAATCTCGACATCCTGCATCAGCAATCGAAAGATGTATATGTTGTGTTTAATAATAACTCCGGCGGAGATGCAGCGGCGAATGGCCAGCAAATGATTGATTTGCTGGATATTACCTATTCAAGCTTATCCCCGAAGCAGTTAGATTTTTTTAGTTAAATGAGAGCTGCGGCTTTCAAGCTGAATGAAACGGTTCAGTGACAACTTGAGGGAGAGATCAACATGCTGCAGAAGCTATGATTATATCATACAAACGACTTGCACAGCCACTTTGAGAACTGGCCAAAAATCGCCGCTTATATTGAAGAAAAGCGTCAAGTTCACGATGAGATGCTTTTGTTTGATATTGGCGACCATATGGACCGAGTGAACCTAGTGTCAGAAGCTGATTATGGAAAGGTAAACGTCAAGCTCCTCGATCAGCTCGGCTATGATGGGGTCACGATTGGGAATAATGAGGGCATTACGCTGCCTCATGATCAACTGGATCAATTATACAAAGAGGCTCAATTTTCAGTGATTTTGTCTAATTTATTTGAGAAAGGCAAAAGACCATCGTGGGCAAAGCCTTATCATATGATCACAATGAAAAATGGACTGAAGATATGCCTCTTAGGGGTAACGATTGCTTATACACCTGTATATGAAAAGCTGGGCTGGGACATTACAGACCCGTTTGACAGCATACGGGACATGCTGCAGGAAGTGAAGGGACAGGCTGATGTGATTGTGCTCCTTTCCCATCTTGGTATCATCCATGATCGGGAGGTAGCCCAAGATTTTCCCGAAATTGACATCATCTTAGGCGCGCACACGCATCATCTTTTAGAACATGGTGAGATGGACAATGGTGTGCTGCTTGCATGTGCTGAAAAGTATGGGCATTACATTGGCTGTGTAGAGCTGACCATTGACACAACGCGCAACGAGCTCATAGAGAAAAAGGCGACAGTGCAATCAGTGGACCAGCTCATAAGTGAATCGGATGAAGCCATCACCACCTTACAGCAAGCTGAAAGAAGAGCAAAATCACTGATGCAGGAAAAAGTGGCGACGATCGAGACGAAGCTTGAAACAAAATGGTTCGATGAATCTCCGCTTCCTCAGCTGTTAACAGATGCCATTAAAGATTGGTGCGGGGCAGATATCGGCATGATGAATGCAGGCATGGTGCTTGATTCATTAGAGGCTGGGGCCGTGACAAGAGAAGAGATCCACCGGATATGTCCGCATCCAATTAATCCAATTCGAGTGACGCTTACCGGTAAACAGCTGCTAGAAACCGTTCAGCGGGCATGTGAAGAAAAAATGGAACAGCTGCGCATCAAAGGCTTCGGCTTTAGAGGTGAATTGATGGGGAAAATGCTATACAGCGGACTCACCTATACATTAGAAGAAGGCGAAAACAAACGGGTGAAAGAAGTCTTTGTCCATGGTCAATTAATCAAAGAGGATGATTCATATACGATTGGCACAGTAGATATGTATACACTCGGCTCCCTGTTTCCTCATATACGTGACCATGAACATATTGACTATTTCATGCCGGAATTTTTACGTGATGTGCTGAGCTGGCGCTTAAAGGAAGCAAGATGAAATCCGCTTCAGCCTAACAACACTCGCCCTCTCTTCACATAGATTGTGGGTGAGAGGAGTGAAGGGATTTGGTGAATTTAACACCGATTACAATTGATGGCCATTCCTTTACAGCCGTCACCGTCAAACTGCCGAAGACCAATTTTATGGCAGTGACAAACGAGCATGGTTATATTATGTGCGGTGCACTTGATGTCGGGCTCTTAAATGAAAAGCTTGCAGATAGAGGAATCATCGCAGGAAGAGCGGTCGGTGTGAGAACCATCGAGCAATTGCTCGATGCGCCTTTAGAATCTGTGACATACGCCGCTGAAGCGCTGGGCATTCCAGCTGGAACAATCGGCAGAGACGCATTATTAAAAATGGTGAAATAAAATGAAGAGATGATTCCTATCCCCCCGCCTGTCTGCATACACTTGTAATGGAGAAGGGGGGATTTTTTATTGAGAATGAACCGCCGTTATCGCCCCTACAAAAAGGGCCCTTTGCCGTTTCGTTACGTGATGCTGCTTGCCATATTATTTTTTGTGCTCTCAACTGTCATTAGTCTATTTTTCATTAACCGTTCTATTAAACCAACCCTGATTCACATTGCTGAACTAGAAACAGAGCGAATAGCCAATCATCTCATTCAATATTCTGTTCAAGATTTTGCAGACGATCAGGAGAATATGAAGGATATGGTGGTCATGAATACAAGTGAGAACGGTAAAGTAACGACCATCGATTTCAATGCGCAAGCAACATCGAAAGCAATGGCTGACCTGTCACGTCATCTTCAAAAAAATTTAGAGGACATCGAAAAGGGGAATTTTCAAAAGGAAGCGAAAGAGGCATTAAAAGATCAAACGGATGGCCATGACGGCATTATATACAATATTCCACTTGGGCAAGCGTCTGGAAATGCACTGATCGCAAACCTAGGACCAAAAGTGCCTGTACGATTTAGTGTCATTGGTGATCCGCATACGGACGTTGAAAAAAACATTAAGCCTTATGGCATTAACAATGCCTTGATTGATATTAGTGTTCTGATCGAGGTGAAGGTGAGAGTCATCATTCCGTTTGCATCTGAAACCATCGTCGTCAAAAATTCTGTTCCTGTCTCCATACAAGCCGTTCAAGGGGACGTGCCAGATTATTATAATGGCAGCGGGACAAATTCCGGTGCTCCATCGATTGTTTTGCCAGAGAAAAAGGAGAAAGAAGATTAACAGCCCAATGAAAGAATTGGGCTGTTTGTTATGATTTGCTTTTCCGCTCGGCTCTTTCCCACGCTCGCAGGTGAGGGTATGGATCAAATGACCATTCGGTTCGTCCGTTGTCCTTATACATCCCATAATGAAGGTGTGGAGGAAACTTTCCTGCTGTGCCGGGAGGGCCATAACCGGAGCTTCCGACAGACCCAATAACCTGTCCAGGTTCAACAATTTGGCCTGTCTTGAGTCCTTTTGCAAATCCATTTAAGTGAGCGAAATAATGATAATGATTGTGAATATCTCGAATGCCTATCCGCCAGCCGCCAAAGCGGTTCCAGCCTTTCATTTCAATAATGCCATATGATGTCGCACGAACAGGAAGACCATAATGGGCAAATAAATCAGTGCCCTCATGGATTCTTCTCCCTCCAAAGCCTCTCGCATCACCCCATGTACTCCTGTAGCTGTAGTCAGCTCCGACCGGAAGAGGAAACGCATGCTTTCCGAGGTCAAGATGGCCATAGTGCTTATAGAGCTTCATAAAAGATGAAATGATTCCAACGGTTTGATCACGTCCATAATAGTCCCATAAGGCAATTTTTAATTGGTCAATGGTGCTGCCGTAGTAAAGCAAGTATTGAGCAAACGTGAACAGTACATCTTCATCATTATCGATTTCAGCTTTACCATCCCCATTTCCATCAAGCCCAATGCCGTCAAACACTTTAATGCTTAAGGGGGAGGTATCCTGCTTATTCGGGTTTTCTGGTCCGATCCACATTTCCCGGGGAATGTAGATGCCAATGACGCCTTTTTGTTTCGGTAAATCTTTTCTGCTTTTTCGAATATTGTGTTCATACTGATCTACCGCAGCAAGTACATACCATGGAACCTGTGTCGTGATGGCGACTTTTTCGTATAGTGCCATTCGCTGCTTCAACTCATCTGGCTGCTTGCTCGCCCCTTCTGCATGAATAGGTAAAGGTATTATTGAAAGAGCGATGATGATGGCTAAAACCACTTTCACAAACGTCCATCTCCTTTCTTCGAGCATCATCTTCTAATGTATAGTGTGGGTAGATCGCTATATTTCATAAGAAGAAAATGTTAGTAATTTTCTTCTGTTTTTTTAGGAGCCTTTTGGGTATTTTTGCAGCTCATTCCCTTGTTGTTCAATCTGTACTATGTTAAAGTGTCTAAAGAAAAGGCTTTAGGCCGAAGATTCAATTTTTTGCAGCTTCTGGCTGCATCCATCGTATATAGCAGGAAGATTTTTGTATATGCACCTTTAACGAATTCATATGGAGATGATGGAATTGGCAAAGAAGGAAGAGCACGTAAGAAAACCGGACTGGCTTAAAATTAAGCTGAATACAAATGAAAACTATACCGGTTTGAAAAAAATGATGCGGGAAAACAACCTGAATACCGTTTGTGAGGAAGCGAAATGTCCGAATATTCATGAATGCTGGGCAGTTAGAAGAACCGCTACATTTATGATCCTTGGATCTGTTTGTACGCGCGCATGCCGTTTCTGTGCGGTGAAAACTGGACTTCCAACTGAGCTTGACCTGCAAGAACCGGAACGCGTTGCAGATTCAGTGGCTTTGATGAATTTAAAGCACGCTGTTATAACAGCGGTTGCAAGGGATGACCAAAAAGATGGCGGAGCAGGCGTATTTGCTGAAACAGTGCGTGCCATTAGAAGGAAAAGCCCATTCACCACAATTGAAGTTCTCCCTTCAGATATGGGTGGCAATGATGATAACTTGAAAACGTTGATGGATACACGACCTGACATTTTAAATCACAATATTGAAACAGTACGCAGGTTAACACCGAGGGTTCGTGCACGTGCGACATATGATCGTTCATTAGAATTCTTGCGTCGTGCAAAAGAAATGCAGCCTGACATTCCAACGAAATCAAGCATTATGATTGGACTCGGTGAAACGAAGGAAGAAATCATTGAAGTCATGGATGATCTTCTTGCCAATCACGTCGACATCATGGCGATTGGTCAGTATTTACAGCCTTCGAAAAAGCATTTGAAAGTTCAAAAATACTACCATCCAGATGAGTTTGCAGAGCTGAAGGAAATTGCCATGTCAAAAGGCTTTAGCCATTGTGAAGCTGGGCCGCTTGTCCGCTCTTCCTACCATGCAGACGAACAAGTAAACGAAGCGTCTAAAAAGCGTCAGGCGCAAGCATAACAAAGAAAACGCCAGAGCTTTCTGGCGTTTTTTCTCGTATTAATTTTGGCCGTAAGGGGCGTTTCTTCTCATGGTGCGGTCGGAATTTGTCATGCCATTTGCATCTTCTTGATTTGAAATATCCCCACCTTGAGGGGAATATTTCATTTGTTGAATCGTTTTTGTTAAAATTTGATCAAAATCACGTGAATTGGTTTGAAGACGTGAAAAATTGGCAATGGATTGAAAGTGCTCTGGGTTATCAGAGACGTATACATGATAATAACGAGGGAGAACGGAAACCGCCGTTTTCTTCACTTGATCGGCTGATTCATCTCGGTTTTTGTTTCCTGTTCGATACACAATCAGTGCATCCTCATCTGTGACAAGAGTCGCTGCATCTTTGATGTTTGGCAGCTGTACAGCTAAACTTGTAATGACGTGGGCAAGGTGCTCACGATTTAAAGCAGGTGTCTTTTCTTTCTGATCCGTTACTTGCTGCCGCTGATAACGAACATATCCTGCTCTGTTTGTGTCTGCTTCTGGCATGTTGGAATTATTTCCTTCATGACGATCAGACAGCCGGATGGTTTTACTTGAAGAATCTTCATCCACCTGCCTGTTCATACCTGATTGAAAGCCGCATCCGCCTAAAAGCATGCAGAGGAGAATAGTGGCTGTCAGTTGTTTCATCATAAATGTGACCTCCTTTTTTCTTTAGCTTCGGCTAAAACGGAAAAAACATGCTTTAGCAATTGATGGAGTTCTTCCAATGAATTATCATTAAAGATGGATCGTTTAAAAAGAGGTGAGAAGATGATCGTTATTCAGAATGCTACCTTTGATCTTGTGAGAGATATCAAAGACGGCTTTGATGAGGAAGCGTTTAAAGCAAGGTACTCAGATATTTTAAATAAGTATGATTATATTGTGGGAGATTGGGGCTACAATCAGCTTAGGCTGAAAGGGTTCTTTGATGACCAAAACCAAAAGGCCACATTTGATACAAAAATCAGCACACTCGATGAATACATTTATGAATACTGTAATTTTGGCTGTGCCTATTTTGTCTTAAAACGAATGAGAAAATAACGCAAAGGGGAGCGTCATGATGTATTTCGTAGACAGAAAGAAGATTGAAGAGACATTACGTTTTTTCGAGGAGCAATATGATTTGATGCGCAGTCATCAAACATGGACAAGTCCTCTAGAGAAAAAAGCGCTGGAACGAATCGTTCATCTGCTCGTCGAATGTATTCTTGATACGGGGAATGACATGATTGATGGCTTTATTATGCGTGATCCAGGAAGCTATGATGACATCATGGATATTCTTGTCGATGAAAAGGTCGTACCAGAAGTGGAAGGCAGCCAGCTGAAAAAGCTTGTCTCGTGCCGCAAAACGCTTGTTCAGCAATATCAGGAAGTGGATCATCACGACTTATTGCAGGTGATCAGTGAGGTAGAACAGGCGCTTCAAGTATTTCCAAACAGAATCCGTACCTATTTGGAGCAGGAGCTTGGACCAGTATCAGCGTTTAAATAAACCATTGGAGTTGTGAGCATCATGAAATACAAAGGCTATTTAATTGATTTAGATGGGACGATGTATAAAGGAACAGAAAAGATTGAAGAGGCGGGTCAATTTGTTCAAAAGTTAAATGAGTTGAACATCCCTTATTTGTTTGTCACAAATAACTCTTCACGCACCCCGAAGCAGGTAGCGGAGAAACTTGTTTCTTTCGATATTCCAGCAACGGAAGAACAAGTCTTTACAACAAGTATGGCGACGGCAAACTATATTGCGGAACAAAAGAAAGATGCGTCTGTTTACGTCATCGGCGAAGAAGGAATCAGGCAGGCCATTGAAGAAAAAGGGCTGACGTTTGGTCAGGAAGACGCTGATTTCGTTGTTGTTGGAATTGATCGAGGCATTACTTATGAAAAATTAGCAGTAGGTGCAATTGCCATTCGTCAAGGAGCACAATTTGTCTCAACAAATGGCGATATTGCCATTCCAACAGAAAGAGGGCTGTTGCCAGGGAACGGTTCTTTAACGTCTGTGCTGACAGTCACCACAACGGTCCAGCCAACGTTTATTGGAAAGCCAGAATCGATCATCATGGAACAAGCCATGCGGGTGCTCGGGACAGATGTGTCTGAGACGCTCATGGTCGGTGATAACTATGATACCGATATTATGGCAGGGATGAATGCAGGAATGGATACATTGCTCGTTCATACAGGCGTGACAACAAAAGAGCTGCTTCAGCAGTATGACAAACAGCCAACCTATGTCATTGATTCTTTATCCGAGTGGATCGAGCGATGATCATAAAAAAAGAGGACAAGCGTTACGCGCGCGTCCTCTTTTTTGGTTTATTCCGCATTTCTCGAACTATGCGCCAGCCTGCTTGATGCTGCCGCAGCAATGGCGCCAACAATGTCATCTAAAAAAGTATGGCACTTGCCTGTGGATTTATCGTTCAGTTTTCCAAGGATTCCTGGTTTTTCTTTATCGATATATCCGTAATTCGTAAAGCCGATCGATCCATAAATATTGACGATGGCAAAGGACAAAATTTCATCGACGCCATACAGGCTTTCGTCTGTTTCAAGAATCGATTGCAGAGGCTCGGTCAGCTTCTTTTGTTCCGCTAGAACATCTAGTTCAACGCCTGTTAAAATGGCATTTTGGACTTCACGTTTTGCGATGACACGCTCCACATTGTGGATGCACTCTGTCATGTCTAAGCCAGGATGATACTTTTCCTGTAAAAAGTAGACAAGGTCTGCTATATCTTGAATGGTTACGCCTCGCTCTTGTAAACGGCGTCTTGCTGTTTTTTCTACTTCGTTCATCTCATGATGATGCGGCATGTATTCCTCACCCAATCCTCGTAATTTGTCCACAACGTGTGAAAAAGCTTCGGATAGTAAATTGTATTCATAAATCCCTCAACCTGCGACTACGATATGATAAAGGACTGATCATATGAATGCAGGTGAAAACATGAAAGAAACCATTTATCACACATTTGGTATTGATGTTCGTCAATTGATGCCATATGGCAGCTATCAGAGCTTTCAAACGGCGAAGGCTCTCTTCCTCATTGTTCCTGTGTCTCATTTGCGAGAAGAAGAACTCACAGAGCTTTATCATATTAGTCAGTATTTACTGAATGACGGTGACCCATACGTCGCTGTGTTTGAATTAACGAATGAAGAGAAACCGACCTTTACTCATGGAAAGGAGCTGTACGCCTTATTCAAGGCAGCACCGCCGATTACAAGCCGCTCGTTTCAACATGCGTCAGAGCTGGCGGCCTTTCATGTAAGGGGAAGAGGGTTTCCTTATGAGGTGTCTGAAACAAAACGGGTGGGAGCCTGGAAGGAATTATGGGCAAAACGGTTAGATCAGCTTGAAGGCTTTTGGATGCAGCAAATGCATCAAAAACCGCTTGAACGGTTTGAAAAAAAATTCATTGAATCTTTTCCGTATTATCTTGGGTTAACGGAAAATGCCATTCAATATTTAGTTGATACAGAGCTTGATGATGAACCGAGAGAATGTGACTCAGGCACTGTTTGTCATCAGCGCTTTTCACGTAAGACATGGCCACATGAGCAGCCGCTTCGTTTACCTGTTGATTGGGTCTTTGATCATCCAACCCGGGACATTGCCGAATACTTAAGAGAAACCTTTGTACAGCATAAGGAAGATTTAATTGAAGAAGGATTTTCCTTTCTGCAGCAATATGAGCAGGTGACACCCCTTTCATCCTTTTCAAAGCGATTGTTATACAGCCGCCTTTTGTTCCCGCTTCATTATTTTGAAATTGTGGAAGGCTACTACATGTCTGGAGAGAATGAAAAATCATATTATGAAGAGCGGTTAGATTACGTCTTAAATGATGCCAACCGCTATGAATACTTTCTGAAGGTCTTTCAAGAGATGAGTGCCATGCGAAGCGGCGGGAGCCTCATTCCGGCTGTTGGATGGATTCAACCATCCGCTGATTTGAAGTTTCAGTGAACAGACGAAACGTCTCTTTTCTCTTGAGGCGTTTTTCGTTATGCTTAAAGAAATCAACCAAAGGAGTGTTCTTCTTGACGAAACCTTATGTCTATATCACAAGAAAGCTGGATGAAGCAGCACTTACACCATTAAAAGAAGTCGCTCATATTGAGATGTGGCCGAGCGAGGAGGAGCCATGTCCAAGAGAAGAGTTAGAAAAACAATCTGCTAAGGCTGATGGGCTTCTCACAATGCTGTCAGATCAAGTGGACGAGGCACTTTTATCAAATGCCCCGAATGTAAAAGTGGTGGCGAACCTTGCTGTTGGCTATGACAATATTGATCTTGGAGCAGCTAAAAAACATGGTATCACAGTGTGTAATACACCAGACGTATTAACAGAATCCACAGCTGATTTAGCCTTTGCCCTGCTGATGGCATCAGCTAGACGGATTGTTGAGGCGAGTGATTGGATTAAAGAAGGAAAATGGACAGGCTGGGGACCGCTTCTTCTTGCCGGCGCCGATGTTCATCACAAAACCCTTGGAATTGTCGGAATGGGCAGTATTGGAACAGCACTTGCCAAGCGGGCAGCGGGCTTTGATATGAAGGTGCTTTACCATAACCGTTCAAGAAAGCCAGAGGCAGAAGCGCAGTTAGGTGTGACCTATGCCACCTTTGATGAACTGCTCACACAGTCTGATTTCATCGTCTGTCTGACCCCTTTAACCCCGGAAACGAAAGAAATGTTTAATGAGAAAGCTTTTGATCAGATGAAGAACACGGCTTACTTTATCAACGTATCAAGAGGGCAGACGGTGAATGAGGATGCTTTATATAAGGCTGTCACAACAGGGAAAATTGCAGGAGCAGGCCTCGATGTATATAGTCAGGAGCCTGTCAGCCCGGCTCATCCGTTAACGACATTACCTAACGTGACGGTTCTTCCTCATATCGGAAGCGCAAGTGTTGAAACGAGAAAAACGATGATGCATTTATGTGCTGAAAATATCGCGCTTGTCTTACAAGATCAGCAGGCCAAAACGCCGGTTCATCCATAATGTTAAGGCTTCCCGACTTTCGGGAGCTTTTCTCGCAAAAATATTTTGAAAATATAGAATCTTGATATAAATAGCTGTTAAGCGGTTTCATTCTTACATTCTCATATTTTATTACCTTGTCAAAATGAGGATACCCCTTTATAATGTGTGTACATTGAATGTCTGTGTTAGGTTAACAAATGTCTTTTTAGAGAGGACATTTACGGAGAAAGGTGGAATTTCAGGTGAAGGCAATTCGAGTTGGACTATTAGGATTAGGAACAGTGGGGAGCGGTGTCGTTAAGATTATTCAAGATCATCAGGATAAATTAATGCACCAGATCGGCTGTCCCGTATTAATACAAAAAGTGCTTGTGAGCAATCCCGACAAAAAAAGAGATGTGGATGTAGCAAGAGAGGTCTTCACAACTGAAGTATACGATGTAATTAGAGATCCAGAGGTCGACGTCATTATTGAAGTGATGGGCGGCATTGAAGATACAAAACAATATTTAATAGATGCGTTAAACGAGAAGAAACATGTCATTACAGCCAATAAAGATTTAATGGCACTTTACGGAACGGAGCTTTTGCATGTTGCGAAAGAAAATGGCTGTGATCTTTATTATGAAGCAAGTGTCGCCGGAGGAATTCCGATTCTTCGTACACTGGAGGAAGGATTAGCCTCTGATCGAATCACAAAGATGATGGGTATCGTGAACGGCACAACGAATTTTATTTTAACGAAAATGAATGTCAATAAAAGCGCATATGAAGATGTATTAAAAGAAGCGCAAGATCTCGGCTTTGCAGAAGCAGATCCAACAGCTGATGTAGAAGGACTGGATGCGGCAAGGAAAATGGCCATTCTTGCAAGACTTGGCTTTTCGATGAATGTTGATTTAGAAGATGTGAAGGTCAAAGGCATCTCTGAAATCTCTGATGAGGACATTAATTTCAGCAAACGATTTGGCTATACAATGAAGCTGATCGGTATTGCCCAAAGAGACGGAGAGAAAGTGGAGGTCAGTGTACAGCCAACTTTACTCCCTGATCATCATCCACTATCATCCGTCAACAATGAATTCAATGCTGTGTATGTCTACGGAAGTGCTGTGGGAGAAACGATGTTTTACGGACCTGGAGCAGGAAGTCTGCCAACGGCAACAGCTGTTGTATCTGACTTAGTCGCAGTGATGAAAAATATGCGTCTTGGCGTGAACGGAAGCGGATTTATCGCGGCGCAATTTGAGAAGAAAATCAAATCATCATCTGAAGTATTTGCTCAGCAATTCTTAAGAATCCATGTTAGAGATCAAGTCGGGGCATTCTCCCGGATTACATCTATTTTTTCTGAAAGAGGCATCAGCTTTGAAAAGATCCTTCAGCTTCCTGTGAAAGGGCATGATGAGCTGGCTGAAATTGTGATTATTACACATCAGACTTCAGAAGAAGATTTCTCAAATATCCTGCAAAAATTAAACGATCTCGACGTGGTGGTTCAGGTGAAGAGCACGTACCGAGTAGAAGGGAACGGTTTAAGCTGATGAAGTGGAATGGACTCATTGAAGAATTCCAAGAATTCTTACCAGTAAACGAACATACACCAAAACTAACATTAAATGAGGGGAATACACCGCTGATCCACCTCGCCAAGCTTTCAGAAAAGCTAGGGATTGAGCTGCATGTGAAAACAGAGGGCGTCAATCCAACGGGCTCTTTTAAAGATCGAGGAATGGTCATGGCAGTCGCAAAGGCAAAAGAAGAAGGCAATGATACGATCATGTGTGCTTCGACAGGAAATACCTCTGCAGCCGCTGCGGCTTATGCGGCTCGCGCTGATATGAAATGTATTGTCATCATTCCAGATGGGAAAATTGCCTTCGGTAAGCTTGCGCAGGCTGTGATGTACGGAGCAGAGATCATTGCCATTGACGGCAACTTTGATGATGCGCTTAAAATTGTCCGCAGCATCTGTGAAAAAGCGCCGATTGCACTCGTTAACTCCGTTAATCCTTACCGAATTGAAGGACAAAAGACAGCGGCATTTGAAATCTGTGAACAGCTAGGCTCTGCGCCAGACGTACTGGCGATTCCTGTTGGAAATGCAGGGAATATCACAGCCTACTGGAAAGGGTTCAAAGAATATCATGAGCAAAAAGGTACTGGGCTGCCTGTGATGCGCGGTTTTGAAGCAGAAGGTGCAGCAGCGATCGTTCGAAATGAAGTAATTGAGCAGCCAGAAACAGTAGCAACAGCCATTCGTATCGGAAATCCAGCAAGCTGGAAGCAAGCTGTGGCAGCCGCCGATGAATCAAACGGAAAAATTGATGAAGTGACAGACGAGGAAATTCTTCATGCGTATCAATTGATTGCACGTGAAGAAGGGGTGTTTGCAGAGCCAGGATCATGTGCGTCCATTGCGGGCGTACTAAAGCAGGTGAAATCTGGAGAAATCAAGCCAGGCAGTAAAGTGGTCGCTGTATTAACAGGAAACGGGTTGAAAGATCCGAATACGGCGATTGATATTTCACACATCAAACCGGTCACACTCGATGCAGATGAAGATCAAATTCTCGAACATTTAGAAAAGGCCGCACGCGTATGAGTGAAGCCTCCATGCTTTTTTCAATCACAGTACCGGGAAGCACTGCCAACTTAGGACCAGGCTTTGATTCAGTCGGAATGGCGCTCAGCCGCTACTTAAAGCTATCGGTCTATGGCCATGATAGCTGGCTGTTTGAAGCAGAAACAGATGTCGTGTCTGGTATTCCATCAGGCACCGACAATCTGATTTATCAAACAGCCAAAAAGGTCGCAGATGACTTTGGAAAAACACTCCCGCCTGTTCATGTCAAAGTGTGGAGTGATATTCCATTGGCTCGGGGGCTAGGCAGCAGTGCAGCCGCCATCGTGGCCGCCATTGAGCTTGCCAATCAGCTGCTTGAATTAAATTTGTCAGATGATCAGAAGCTCTTTTTTGCAAGTGAGGTAGAGGGTCATCCAGATAATGCTGGTGCTTCGCTATTTGGTGGTTTACTCATCGGTCTTCATGAAGAAGAAAAGACACATGCCGTCAAAGTGCAGCATGTGGACATAGATGTAGTGGTCGTAATTCCTTTTTATGAAGTGTTAACAAAGGATGCCCGTGATGTCCTGCCAGAGGATCTTTCCTATAAGCATGCCGTTAGTGCGAGTGCGGTGAGTAACGTCCTTGTCGCCGCCTTAATGACGCAGAACTGGCCGCTTGTAGGGGAAATGATGAATAAAGATTTGTTTCATCAGCCTTATCGCACCATGCTTGTCCCAGAGCTGTCGAAGGTGGAGCATGTCGCTTCATTAAAAGGAGCGTATGGAACAGCTTTAAGCGGTGCCGGGCCGACGATCCTTACCTTAGTTGAAAAAGGGAAGGGAGACGCGCTGAAAGAGCAGCTTGCTCAAAATTTCCCTCATTGCGAAGTAGATTTGCTGACGGTTCCAGTAGAAGGTGTCGTCGTCGAACATCATCCTGTCAATCAAGTGTAGAACGTGCGGTGAATACGCACGTTCCAGCGTGTAGACAAACCCTCGCATTCTGTGTCAGTCCTGCGTGCCGGTGCTCACGAATCTCAAATTCGCTCCGCTCCGGTACTCGTCCTTCCTAGACTTCAAGGGCTTTCTATCACGCTGAAAAGAAGACAAATGGCTAAAATAAAGATCATTTTAGCCATTTGTCAACAATCTGGAACGTGCGGTGAATACGCACGTTCTTTTTTATACTTGTTTTTAAGGGCAGAAGCAGGGATTATTATTTAGAGGATCGAACTATTTTTTATACATAAAAGGGGGAGATACATTCATGAAGAAATTGATAACTGCTGAAGATATAACGAAGATTGTTTCTGTTTCTCATCCGGTCTATTCGCCAGATGGAAAAAGGGCGGTCTTTACAAAAGTCACTGTGAATGAGAAAAAGGATGATTACAATATCCATTTATGGGTTCGAGATGAAGAGACAGATGAGCTGTCTCAATGGACATTTGAGGATGGAAAGCACCATCATCCTGTTTGGTCAAAAGACGGTAAGCAGCTTGCCTTTATGTTGCAAAAGCCAAAGGAAGTTCCTCAGCTGGCACTCATGCAGAGTCAAGGAGGCGGCGTGCGTACCTTAACGAATATTCCTTACGGGGTATCTCATCCTGTATTTTCACCAGATGGAACTTTCCTTTATGCGGGTGTGTCATTAAAACAAACAGAATCTGTTCATGATGAAAAAAAGGAGGAGCGAGATGACTTTGCTCCGGCAGTATATGATGAGTTGACTTATAAGGCAGATGGAAGAGGATTTTTAGATGGGCGTTTGACGCAGATCGTTCAAGTGGATGTCCGTTCAGGCGAGGTACAGCCTGTTACAAGCCAGCAGCATCATCATATAAATCATGTGGTCTCTCCGTGCGGAAAATGGCTCGCCTATATTCAAACAAATCCTCAGATACCTTATATAAGTGATGTGTGTCTTCTCTCATTAGAGGATGGTACATCAAGCAAAATCACACAATCAACCGGCGCCTACTCAAGCGTATCTTTTTCTCCAAATGGAGAAAGCCTTTTGGTCATTGGACATGAGCGCGAATTTCAAAATGCAACTTTCCCATCATTATGGCTGTATGACCTGAAGGAAGAAAGGGCCATCCAGCTATCAGAAATGCTCGATATGTATGTGGGCAACTGTATGGCAGGGGATAGTGTCATGGGTGAAGCCAATCAGCTTCCCCAATGGACAAAAGATAGTCAAGGGTTTTATGCGCTTGTCTCTGATCAAGGAAGTACAGGAATTTATTATTTTTCCATTGAAGGTTTAGCCTACCCTGTTCGACTAGAGGCAGAACATATTACGAACTTCAGCCTTCATCCAGATGAATCAAAATTGCTGCTGAGCCGGCTGTCACCCGTCACACCAAGTGAGCTGTATGAGCTGACATTAGGGGAAACATCACTAAAGCAAATCACATTCGAGCATGCTACCTTTCTCAAGGAGCATGTCCTCTCAGTACCGGAGCCATTTTCGCTTCAGTCGAAAGAGGGCGACGATGTACATGGGTGGTTCATGAAGCCTTCCCAGATGGAAGACGGGAAGAAATATCCGCTTATTCTAGAGATTCATGGCGGACCGCATGCGATGTATGGTCAAACGTATTTTCATGAATTTCAAATGCTCGCCTCTGAAGGCTTTGCCGTTGTGTATGTCAATCCTCATGGCAGTCATGGGTACGGACAGATGTTTACCGACCGTGTGAGAGGCAGCTATGGTGATGTTGATTATGAGGATGTCATGCTGGCTGTTGATCATGTGCTAAAAGCCTATGATTTTCTTGATGAAACGAGACTCGGAGTGACCGGCGGCAGCTATGGGGGTTTTATGACCAACTGGATTGTGGGACAGACAGACCGCTTTCGTGCAGCCGTCACACAGCGATCCATCTCGAACTGGATTAGCTTTTATGGTATCAGTGATATCGGCTATTTCTTTACAAGGTGGCAGATTGATGGGGATATTTATGATTCGGTTGATAAGCTATGGGATCGTTCGCCGCTTAAATATGTGAAACAGGTGAACACGCCGCTTCTCATCTTGCACAGCGATGAAGATTATCGCTGTCCAGTCGATCAAGCAGAGCAGCTTTTTGTGGCATTGAAGGAGCTTGGGAAAGACACAAGATTGGTCAAATTCCCGAAGGCATCTCATGATTTATCCAGAAGCGGCCACCCGGGACAGCGCATTCAAAGACTGACCTTTATTCAAGAATGGTTTAAAGAAAAGTTATCCTAATGAAAAAAACGACCCGATTTGGGTCGTTTTCATGTCATATATGAATTAGAAAACCTGTTCAACTTCTACAACGCCAGGCACTTCTTCTAATAATGCGCGCTCAATACCGGCTTTCAGTGTAATGGTTGAACTTGGGCAGCTGCCGCAAGCACCAAGAAGACGTAATTTGACAATGCCATCTTCAATGTCTACAAGCTCACAGTCTCCACCATCACGTAATAGAAATGGACGAAGTTTGTCCAGTACTTCCTGTACTTGGTCTTTCATTTCGACTTCAGTCATTAGATATAATCGCTCCTTTCACAACATATCACCATTATATTCATCTGGACGATAAAAATCTATTGATTGGTTTCAAAGTTTCCTTCTCATTATAGCACAATCTCACCTTGAAACAAAAAGTGATTTTGACTTTTTTCATACAGAAAATTCAGCTAAAATAAAGGAGAATAGGGGGCTTGTCAAATGAACCAAACCGTTGATCTTTATGTATATGGAAGAGATGTCCTGTGTGCTAGCTGCGTGAATCTGCCTTCTTCAAAAGATACATTTGAGTGGTTAGATGCAGCGTTAAAACGAAAATATCCGAATCAGCCGTTTCGCATCACATATATTGATATTGAGCACCCGCCAGAAAACGAACGCCAAAAGGAATTGTGTGAACGAATTCTTGATGATGAATTCTTTTATCCACTTGTCCTAGTGGAGGATCAAATTGTTGGAGAGGGCAATCCGAAATTAAAAGACATTTATCAAGAAATGGAGAAATACGGGTACAAAGAGAGCAGTGAATAAGCTGTTCTTTTTTTGAGAAAATAAATAGAACAAGTGTTCCTTTTTATGTTGAAAAAGAACGTTCGTTCGTATATAATGGAATAAAAGGAGTGTGAGCATCATGAATTATTTACTGAAACAATCTCTTCATCAGCAAATACCGATTGACATGATTTATATGAAGAAAAACGGAGAGTGCACAAAGCGAAAAATCATTGTACACCGTCAAACGGAACAGCTCATACAAGCGTATTGTTTATCGAAGAAGACAATGAGAACTTTTCGTAAAGACTGCATACTTGCCCTTGCTCCGATCAAATTGACCAATCCATCGGCACATGCCGTTTCATAGAAAAAAGCTCCTTCTTCAAGAAAGGAGCTTTGAGAAAAAAATCACATGAGCTTAGCCATTGTGATGCTTGTACATCCAAAGAAGTCCAGATTTTAGGAGTCTTGGCACACGGCCAACAAGTGGACGATCCGCAACTAAGCCAAAGCCGGCTTTTTTCCCTAAAGAGCCTAGTACCCCTTTTAGCTTAAACTGAGGATAAGCCTCAGGAAGCGGCTCGTTTTTCCAGCGTTTTTGTAGAGATTGGACAATTTGTTCTGCCTGCGCCTCGGCAAGCTGTGCACTTGGGGCATGCGGCAAGCTTGCGCAATCACCCACGACATATACATGCTCATCTTCAGGGAGATTGTGATGAGGAGTTAATACGACGCGGCCTTGTGCGTCTTTTTCAACATCCATGTCTCTTATCACTTTGCTTGGCTGAATGCCTGCTGTCCACACAATGACTTCTGCTTCAATTGCGTCGTCATGGTTGTAAACAACGCCTTCTTCAACCTTCGTAATATTGGCGCAGTTAATGATCTGTACATCATTTTCTTCAAACCACTTTTGCACATATAAACTTAATCTTTTTGGGAAGCTTGATAGAATCAGTTCTCCACGATCAAAAAGAATAATGTTTAAATCGGTGCGGCTTTCTCGCAGTTCACTGGCTAGCTCTACCCCGCTAAGTCCAGCCCCGACAATGCCAACCGTTGCGCCCGCACTCAAATTGTTTAATTTGTTATACGTATGCCTTGATTGATCAATGGTTTGAATGCTGTATGTATGTTCTTTTGCACCAGGGACATGATGATACTTGTCCTCACAGCCGAGTCCAATCACCGTGTCATCATATGGAATGGGTTCACGGTCGC
Source organism: Bacillus sp. SIMBA_154 (assembly GCF_046536015.1). Lineage (NCBI taxonomy): Bacteria > Bacillati > Bacillota > Bacilli > Caryophanales > Bacillaceae > Bacillus > Bacillus sp. SIMBA_154. The sequence continues at coordinate 10,753 of NZ_JAWJBV010000013.1, read as the reverse complement.
TGAATAAGATCTGTTTGTTTTCAATATCAACTTTTTCTACTTCCCCATATTGAATATCCAGCTTCGGATGCTCTGGAAAAGATACTCGAATGTGATGATCAGAGATCGTTCCAGCAGCAAGTGCATAATATTCTGTTTTTAAACAGTGGTAAGGATTTCGATCAATTAATGTGATAGTAACATCATCAGGTAATTGATTTGGCAATAAGCGGTGGAGAACCCGCATATTCCCGTAACCTCCGCCGATCAAGACTAAATTTTTCATGACGATTCTCCTTTTCCCCCTAGACATTGAAAAACACTTATACTAAAAAACTTTAAGTTAAAATACCAAATAAAATTATATCGAATTTACTGTGAAACCACAATAATTGTTTCAAAATAACCTACATATTCATTAGTTAGTCCTAAATAGTAAAACATTTTACGAGGAATAGGCGTAACGATACAGGTGGAGCTCATGTTTTGACTAATAGAAGGAATTTCGGTAGGATGGTAAAGCAATGTGAGGTGAAGCAAAGTGTTCCCACTGATCGAATTTTGTGTAAGCAATCTTGCACAAGGGTCGCAAGAAGCAAAAGAGAAGCTTGAAAAAGACCCAAACCTAGACGTAATGGAATACGGCTGTTTAAGCTACTGCGGCAAATGCATGGACTCCCCATTCGCACTTGTGAATGGAGAATTTGTTTCAGGAGAAAATGCAGAGCAGCTAGTCGAGCGTATTTATGCTTTTATAGAGGAAAATGAGATGTTTTAGGTGCACCACATGGGTCATGAGGTGCATTTTTTTACACTTTTCAGCTTCCATTTTTAAGGAGAATGAATAGAAAGCGCATCCAATATGTTATGCTAATAAAATATCATCAAAATGAAGCATCACACGATTGAAAAAGAGGCATATGCATAATAAAAGCCCTTTGCCATGGCAGCAAAGAGCTTCTATGTATGAAAAACGGGGGATGATAAGATTGTCTCCTGAATCGACTCCTTTTATACTATAAGAAACAACATTTATGGAGGAAGCTCATGACATCATTTCAATTCACGAAAATGCACGGACTAGGAAATAATTATATTTACGTCAATCAGATGAAGGAACAGCTTCCAGAAGAGCAGCTATCAGAGATGGCGATCCGTGTTTCTTCTGTTTATACAGGAATCGGTTCTGACGGGATGATTCTCATTTGCCCATCAGATGTTGCACCTGTGAAAATGCGTATTTTCAACAATGATGGATCAGAGGGGAAAAACTGCGGTAACGGGCTGCGCTGCGTCGCAAAATATGTGTATGAGCATCAGATTGTGACAGACACGACGTTCCAGATTGAGACATTGTCAGGACTCGTTGAAGCTACTGTCCATATCAAAGATGATCACGTTCAGTTAGTCACAGTAGATATGGGAAAACCACGTTTCGAAAAAGAAGCGATGCCAATGCTGGGCGAGCCAGGCAGCACAACGATCAATGAGCCGCTTGATTTTGGCACCGCGACTTTAAATGGAACGGCCGTTTCAATGGGTAACCCGCACATCGTTTTTAATTTAGAGGACATTGAGAAAGCTCCGCTCGATACACTTGGACCGATCATTGAAAAGCACGAGACGTTCCCAGAGGGCGTCAATGTGGAATTTGTTGAAATCGTCAGTGAAACGGAGCTGCATTTTCGTGTGTGGGAAAGAGGATCTGGAATTACACAAGCCTGTGGCACAGGGGCTTGTGCTGCGGCCGTATCAACCATTATAAATGGACATGCGAAAAAAGAAACGGACATGACGGTTCATTTAGCAGGTGGAGATCTCATCATTCGCTGGAAAGACAATGGGCATGTGCTCATGACAGGACCTGCTGAAACCATTTGTGACGGAACATTTTATCTCTAAACCATTTATTTGAGAAAAGGCACCATCATGTTTATAATTGAAAAGAAACATCCAGTCAAAAGGAGGGATGATCATGAGTACACCAGTAACCATTACAGAAGCTGCTGCACTGCAGATTAAAGATATGATGAAAGAGCATGAAGAAGAAAATGCGTTCCTAAGAGTGGGCGTAAAAGGCGGCGGCTGCAGCGGTCTTTCGTACGGCATGGGCTTTGACCATGAAGTCTCGGAGAAAGACACACAGTTTGAACAGCACGGGATCCAAGTTCTTGTCGACTCTGAAAGCCTTGATATCATGAACGGAACCATCATTGATTTCAAACAATCACTAATGGGCGGCGGCTTCACCATCGACAATCCGAACGCCATTGCGTCATGTGGATGTGGTTCTTCTTTCAGAACAGCCACGAATACCGGTTCGCCGGAAGAGTGTTAATCATGAGATCATGAATAAAGATAAGCCTACTTGTTCGTTTGTTTTTGTTAAACAAAGTGATCGAGGAGGCTTATTCTGTTTCTTTTGAAATACTATCGAAAACCCCTGACCTTGCAAATCGCTCAATTTTGTTACAGCTTGCTCTCACAACTGGCTATTTCCACTTGAAAAGAGTATCATGAGAATCAAACATAAACTGTAGTCAGAAAAGAGGTTGCTGAGGATTGAGTGAACAAATCAATTGCAGGAACTGTCATGAACTGATTCCGTATCGTTCAAAAACGTGTCCATCTTGCGGGATAGACAAGCCGCTTCCGAAAAAGGAACGTGTGAAGGATCGGGTGATTTTGGTTGTGGCAGGGATTGTTGTGGTGCTGCTTGCTGCAATGGTACTTGGGATGGCGAATGCCTATATTGGGGTTTTTAAATAAACGTAAAAGGAGTTCCGCTGGTGGAACTCCTTTTTTTAATCCGTCCTTATTTGTTTTCAAATAAGCTTGTGGAGTGAAGAGGCTGTACACGGGCTTTTGGGTCCATGTATGCTTTTGCGTTGTTGACAGCAGTTGGTGCTTCACCAAATCCGCTGGCAATCAATTTGACTTTTCCTTCATACGTACAGATGTCTCCTGCTGCATAGAAGCCTTCGATGTTTGTTTCCATTGTGGATTTGACGACGATGGAGTTCTTTTCGATTTCAAGGCCCCATTGTTTGATTGGTCCAAGGGAGGAAACAAAACCGAAGTTGACGATCACATCGTCCACATCAAGTACTTGCTTTTTGTCGCCTTTGACTTCTTCAAGCACAATTTGTTCAATGCGGTCTTCACCAATGAGTTCAGTAGGCACAAATGGTGTCAGCACATTGACTTTCGAGTTGTGCAGGTTTTCTACACTGTGCTCATGCGCGCGGAATTTATCGCGGCGGTGAATAATGGATACTTCTTTTGCAATTGGCTCAAGCATCAGTGCCCAGTCCACCGCAGAGTCTCCACCGCCAAGAACAGCGACACGTCTGCCGGCAAATTGGTTCAAGTCATTAATGAAGTAATGCAGGTTGCTGCCTTCAAATGATTCTGCTGCATCAAGTTCAAGCTTTCTCGGTTGGAATGCACCGTTGCCAGCTGTAATGATGATCGTTTTAGAATAATGAACCTCTTGATTTGTGACAAGTTTAAAAATACCATCTGCCTGCTTTTCAACCGTTTCAACAGCTTGTTCTAAGCAAATGGTTTGTTCAAATTTATCCATTTGTTCCTTTAAGTTATCAACTAATTCTTGTGCGCGGATTTTTGGAAAACCTGCCACATCATAAATGTATTTTTCAGGGTAAAGAGCGGATAGTTGACCGCCGAGCTGAGGAAGGCTTTCAATGATTTTCACACTTGCCTGTCTCATGCCTCCGTAAAATGCAGTAAACAACCCAACTGGGCCGCCCCCGATAACGGTAATGTCATATACCTTAGAATCTTCTTGCATTCCTTTAATCCTCCCAAATGAAAATTGTTATCACTATATCATATCATACCACATATCGTCGTCTGACTTGTTTTGAAAAACTTGTCGTTTTTTGATGCCGGTGCTTTGAAAAAGAGGAAAAAGTGAGAAAGACCGTTTATCATAAGGATTTTCAGTTTAAAGCCTTGAAAAAAGGAGCAGAACTCGCTATTATTGTTAAGGGAACTAAATATTAATTTTTTATGAATTTTTGTCGGATACGGTCAAATGCTTTCGTTTTTTGTAGGTGAAAGTTCAGATTTTCACATACATATTTTTTTGTTTAAATTTCATAAAATGCCGGAAAGCGGTTGAGAATAACGATATGTAATTCTTTATCCGTTTTACAGCAAATTTAAAAAAGGTGGATGTGATTCCAGTGAATAAACCGAAAATCGTTGTATTAGGTGCAGGTTATGGCGGATTAATGACTGTAACAAGATTAACAAAACAGCTTGGCACAAATGATGCGGACATTACTCTTGTGAACAAGCATAATTATCATTACGAAACGACATGGCTACATGAAGCAAGTGCAGGTACACTTCATCATGACCGCTGTCGTTATCAAATCAAAGATGTGATTAACAGTTCCCGTGTCAACTTTGTACAAGCAACAGTTGAAAGCATTGATAAGGAAGCAAAGAAAGTTGTGACATCAGATGGCGAACTTTCTTACGACTACCTTGTTGTCGCGCTTGGTGCTGTTCCTGAAACATTTGGCATCGCAGGACTGAAAGAATATGCATTCTCCATCTCTAACATCAACTCTGCTCGTCAGCTTCGTGAGCACATTGAGCTTCAATTTGCGACGTATAACACTGAAGCTGAAAAGCGTCCAGAGCGTCTGACAATCGTTGTCGGCGGTGCGGGCTTCACAGGTATTGAGTTCCTTGGTGAGCTTGGAAACCGTGTGCCAGAGCTGTGCAAAGAATATGATATTGATCAAAAAGACGTACGTATTATCTGTGTAGAAGCTGCGCCAACAGCTCTGCCAGGATTCGATCCTGAATTGATCGACTATGCGATGAACTACCTTCAAGGTAAAGGTGTTGAGTTCAAAATCGGTACAGCGATCAAAGAATGTACGCCTGAAGGCATCATTGTTGGAAAAGACGATGATACGGAAGAAATCAAAGCTGAAACCGTTGTTTGGGCTGCAGGTGTACGCGGTAACCCTATCGTTGAAGAAGCTGGATTTGAAAACATGCGCGGTCGCGTAAAAGTTTCTCCAGATCTTCGTGTACCAGAGAATGAAGATGTATTCATCATTGGTGACTGCTCATTGATCATCAATGAAGAAATCAACCGTCCATACCCACCAACAGCACAAATTGCAATGCAGCAAGGTGAGACAGTAGCGAAAAACCTTGCAGCACTAGTAAAAGGTGGAACACTTGAAAGCTTTAAGCCAGACATCAAAGGAACAGTTGCATCTCTTGGTGAACACGACGCTGTAGGTGTTGCATTTGGTAAAAAACTTCAAGGGACAAAAGCTTCTGCAATGAAGAAAATCATCGACAACCGTTCTTTATTCATGGTTGGCGGACCAGGACTTGTTCTGAAAAAAGGAAAGTTCAAGTTCTTCTAAATCGTAATAGACGAAAACGTGTATCCTCGTGATACACGTTTTTTTATGAAATACGGAATATTTTCTCACTTGGTACTGGACAGAAAAATGTGTTATGATAAATTATCAGAAAATTTAGACTAAGGGGTGAGCCATATGAAGGCACAAACAAAAGAAAAGACGTCAGCCTGTCAATATTGTTCAGGAAAAGGATATTTTCAGCTACTGCTCGGCGGCTCTGAAACATGTGAGGAATGTAAAGGGACAGGAAAGAAGCATTAATCTATCTGCTTTTTCCATTGATTGACTTCATCTCTATTTCCAAGTTAAACTAATGATGGGATATTTGGGGGTGGAGATGAAGTGATCAGTTTACCAGTTGTTATCATTTCAGTTATTTTATTTTTCGTGTTATTTTTCGGCATTGGCTTTTTGCTGAATATGCTGCTAAGAATGTCATGGATTATGGCAATTTTATATCCAATTGTATGCCTTTTCATTATCAATAATCAAAAGATGGTGACATATGTAAGAGAGCCTGGCATCGCCTTTTCAGGGATAGGAGACCGCATCGTCTCACTCGCTGCGGCAGATATCATCATTTTATTAAGCGGCTTAATTGGTGCCATTACATCAGGTTTTGTCATCAATGCACTTCGAAAAAGAGGGTATCAAATGTTTTAACTCACTTGTTTACACGCAAGTGGGTTTTTTTGTTTTTCCTTTGCATAGTTTCCATTTGGTTTGGAAACAAATAGATGGGTAGAGGAGTGACAAATAGAGATGAAAACATGGATGAAACGATTGTTCATGACAGTCCTTTTTATGCTTGCATTGATGACGAGCTTCACGGGCATATCTGGTGTAGAACCAAGTGATCTAGCTGCATGGGTGAAAGAGACCGATGTAGGCACGCAAGTATCTTCTTTTTTTCAACATCAAAAAAGGCAAACGATGGCGGTCAAAAGCGATGACTTGCGAGCTGCTTCTCTCGAAGAAGCGTTTAATTGGAATGACTATCCAAAGCAAAAGGTCGTTGCCACAGGCTATACAGCAGGTGTGGAATCAACAGGTAAAACGAAGGAACATCATGCATATGGCATTACATATTCAGGCGTCAAAGTGAAACGTGATTTATATTCAACAGTGGCAGCGGACCCATCTGTCTTTCCAATTGGAACCGTGCTGTTTATCCCAAACTATGGCTACGGTGTGGTAGCAGATACAGGTAAAGCCATTAAAGGTCATAAGCTTGATTTATACTATGAAACCGTTGATGATGTATATAGAGAATGGGGTAAAAAAGTGCTGGATGTCTATATTATCAAAAAGGGCGAAGGGACTTTAACAGAAAAAGACTTAAATCAGCTGAATGAAGCGGAATCGATGCAAGTTTTCCGGCAGCAGTTTCAAGCCAATAAAGAATAAAAAAGCTTTGGGCCATTTGAGGTCCAAAGCTTTTTCGCTTCTACATGAAGTAATAATCTAAGATGAGTGTCAGCAAGATCCCTGTTAAGCCGCCGAAGAAGACTTCAATCGGCTTATGCCCAAGAAGCTCTTTCAATTTCTTTTGCTTCTCTTTTTCTTCCGCACTTGGGAAATTCTTTGCTTCGGCAACAAAATGGTTGAAATCTGTCACCAGTTTGTTGAGAACAGTCGCCTGTTCTCCTGCCTGTCTGCGAACACCCGTCGCATCAAACATCGTAATAATAGCAAAGATGGCGGAAATGGCAAAAATAGATGTTCCTAGCCCGTGCTCTAAAGCAACTGCTGTTGAGAGTGCTGTTACTGCTGCGGAGTGTGAACTTGGCATTCCGCCTGTGCTTGTAATGAGCGACCAATCTAGGCGTCTAGAAATGATAAATTGAATGGGTACTTTTACAAATTGTGCAAAAAAGATGGCTGCAAGGCTGGCAAGCAGCGGAAAATTCGTCAGTACGCTCATGAACAAGAAACATCCTCTCTGTAAGAAAAAATATCGTGCGAAATGATTGTCTGTTTACCCCTAGTAAGATGAAAAAAATAATAGCAGTAAGAAATGTTGCCAAGTCCATGTTCATTATAACATTAAAGAAAGTAGATGTGGAACGAGGAGAACATGGACAGACTGCTATCGATCGCCGTTACTTTCTCATGATGCCCTTCCGCGTGTCAAAATATAAATGCTCATTCAAGAGAAGGCAGGCTGGCAATGATCGTATAGGCACGCAAATTTTGATATAATAAAAGTTCCAATGTGAAAAATGGAGTTCATTGAAGGAGCGTGTGATAAATATGTTTTTCTCGACAAATGAATTGAAACATAAAGATACACTGGCCATCGGACTTTTTCAAAAGAGCCAATTATCAGGAAAAGCAAAAGAAATAGATGAATTACTTGAAGGAAGAATCACTGAGTTATTAAAAGAAGGCGATATTTCATCCAAAAGGAATCAGCTTTCGAAGTTTTTCCCGTCCCCTGAAACAGGCATCAAACGCATTTATTTTGTCGGGCTTGGGAAGGAATCAGATTACACGTTTGAAGAGGCAAAAGAAGTCTTTGCGCATTTATTTAAAAAGCTTCATCAAGATAAAAAGCAAGCGGTTTCGGTCTTGCTTGATACGTTCGTAGGAAAGGATCTGCCTGTGCATGATGCAGCCCATGCCCTTTCTGAAAGCTGCCTCTTAGCTACATATGAATTACAAGATTTTAAACATAAAACGAATGAACCTGATCGCTTTATCGAGTTTGTCTATGCAACGACGGATCATGACACAGCTGAAATTCAGGCAAGTCTGAAAGTAGGCGAAGTCTACGGACAGTCAGTGAATTCGGCCCGCACTCTTGTGAATATGCCGCCGAACATGCTGACATCCTCTGATCTTGCTTCCTATGCGGCAGAGCTTGCGTATAAATACGAATTTGAGATTGAAATTTTAGATAAAGAACAAATGGAAGAGCTTGGGATGGGCGGTATTTTAGCCGTCAATAGAGGCTCAACAGAACCACCAAAGCTCATTGTGTTGAAATACCAAGGCAAGGAAGAATGGACAGATGTCATCGGTCTTGTCGGTAAAGGCATCACGTATGATACAGGTGGATATTCATTAAAGCCAAGAGCAGGTATGGTGGGCATGAAAACGGATATGGGCGGCTCAGCCTCTGTTTTAGGCGCGATGGAAATCATCGGTGAGCTTCGCCCAGAGCAAAATGTGATTGCTGTCATTGCCTCAACAGATAATATGATCTCGGCAGACGCAATGAAGCCGGATGATGTGATTGTGTCACTGAGCGGTAAAACAATCGAAGTACTCAACACCGATGCAGAAGGCCGCCTCGTCTTAGCAGATGGGGTAACGTATGCGAAGCAGCATGGTGCCTCTGTTCTTGTAGACATTGCAACATTAACAGGCGGGGTCGTTGTGGCGCTTGGAAATGAGACAACAGGTGTCATGACCAATAACGATGAACTGTATGCCCAGTTTAAAGAAGCATCAGAAGAATGCGGTGAAATGATTTGGCAGCTGCCGATCACTGAAAAAGATAAAAAACGAGTACGAAACAGCAAAATGGCTGATCTCAATAACTCTCCAGGCCGAGATGGTCATGCGATCATGGCAGGTGCTTTCATTGGTGAATTCGCTGAGGAAACCCCTTGGGTTCACTTAGATATTGCAGGTACAGCGACAACAGAAAAACCTTCATGCTTTGGGCCAACAGGGGCAACAGGCGTGATGGTGAGATCATTGGCGACATTTGTGGAACGATTCGAAGCAAAGAAATAAAGGATAGGGCTCTGCCAGATGGCGGGGCTTTTTTTATGTAGGACATACGCCATTTGACGAAGTTTTTTTTCTATGGTAACATACGTTGGTACTTTAATTATCTACTACATTAGTAAACTAAAGGATTTCGGAGGTTTCACCATGAATGCAGTTGTTATAGCGGTTATTTTAATGTTGATATTAAGCTTGCTGCGAGTCAATGTGGTTATTGCGCTGGCACTTGGCGCTTTAGCGGGTGGCCTTGTAGGCGGATTAGGTCTTGGAGGAACGGTTGAAGCCTTTACTGACGGGCTCGGTGGAAATGCGACAGTGGCGATTAGTTATGCGCTTTTAGGAGCCTTTGCAGCGGCGCTGACGAAAACGGGTCTTCCAGATGCCATGGTCGAAGGAGCAGTGAAACTTCTAGGAAAAGAAGGCGACTCAAGAAGAAAAACATTATCAAAAGTGCTCATCATTCTTGTCATTTTGATCGTATCCTGTTTTTCACAAAACGTCGTTCCTGTTCACATTGCCTTTATTCCGGTCTTGATCCCGCCATTATTAAAGGTGTTTAACGAGCTTCAGATTGACCGCAGACTGCTAGCATGCGTCATGACCTTCGGACTCACTGCACCATATATTTTACTTCCAGTCGGTTTTGGACAGATTTTCCATGGGATGCTTCGTGACAACATGAAGGAAGCGGGTTTGACAGTGAACTTAGCAGACATTCCGTATGCGATGCTGATTCCTGTAGGGGGCATGGTTCTTGGGTTAATCGTTTCACTTTTTGTGTATCGTAAGCCAAAAGCATATGAGAATCGTGACATTACGGATGTAGAAAAATCAGCTTACACGAAAAAGAGCTTGTTCTTTGCTGGGCTTGCGATCCTTGTCTCACTCATCGTCCAGCTCTATTTATCTCAAAGCCTTGGAGTCGAAGGAATGATTTTTGGTGCACTGGCAGGACTTCTTGTTCTGTTTGTCACAGGGATGATGAAACGTGATGAAGCAGATGCGCTTATTACTTCTGGAATGAATATGATGGCATTTATCGGTTTTGTGATGCTTGTAGCGGCAGGATTTGCCAACGTATTAACGAAAACAGGAGATATTGAAGAACTAGTTAAAGCTTCTTCTCAGTTCATCGGAAACAGTCAAAGTGTAGCGGCGATTTTAATGCTACTGGTTGGAATGCTTGTGACAATGGGGATCGGGTCATCATTTGCAACGATCCCGATTATTACGACCATCTTTGTTCCACTTTGTTTACACTTAGGATTTAGTCCAATGGCAACCATTGCAATCATTGGTTCAGCTGCGGCTGTTGGGGATGCAGGTTCACCTGCAAGTGACAGTACGCTTGGACCGACATCTGGGCTGAATATGGATGGACAGCATCACCATATTTGGGGTACTTGTGTCCCAACATTCGTCTTTTATAATATTCCGCTTGTCCTATTCGGATGGTTTGCGGCAATTATCCTATAACATGAAAAGGTTCCTCCATGGAGAGGAACCTTTCAGCGTGTAGACAAACCCTCGCATTCTGTGTCAGTCCTGCGTGCCGGTGCTCACGAATCTCAAATTCGCTCCGCTCCGGTACTCGTCCTTCCTAGACTGCAAAG